>CAIODU010000140.1 GCA_903857165.1 uncultured Methylococcaceae bacterium
ACGGTAACATGTCGGTTGCGTAAGTGTTTGAAAAAGGCTTGATGGCGACACCTGGATTCACATCCTTGTGACTGGATTCCGGCATCCATGCCGGAATGACGGGTTGTCTATCAGCACTTTGGCTCATAATGAGAATTGCTGATGCGAGCGACGGCTCACCTAAGCAAAAATTCAGATATATAACCAATAACATGCGACTTTCATCAATGCAAGCCCAGACAATTCGTCAAACCGTCACTGCCGTGCTTGGGCAAGAGGCTGAGATTGTCCTGTTCGGCTCGCGAGTGGACGAAAGCGCACGCGGCGGGGATGTGGATTTGTTGGTTACCGTCAGGCAAGCACCCGTGAACCCCGCCTACACCGCTGCGTTTCTCGCGGCCAAATTAGAACGGGCTTTGGAAGGTCGCAAGGTGGACGTTGTGCTTCGCACCCCAGGTTCGCCTTTCCGGCCCATCCACGAAATTGCGTTGCGCACCGGTGTGGCATTATGAATGGTCGGCCCACTCTGCAACAACTTGTCCGTCTGCGTTCGCTCCTGCAAGTGGCCGAGGCGGAATTATATTATCTTACTCGCACCGATGCCCGGCTTTTTGCCATGCCATTGACCGTCGAGCAAATGGGCCAATTGCCTTTTGACGATGAATTGGCCGAGCGGGTCGATGCCTTCGTGGCCCGTTTTGGGCGATTGCAAGATACCGTGGGGGACAAATTGCTCCCTGCATTTTTAGTTGCCACGGCGGAAAAGCTCGGAACCGCATTGGAAAATCTTGATCGTGCCGAAAAACTGGGTTTGATCCAATCCGCCGATACTTGGTTGGCAGTGCGCAAATTGCGCAATCGTATGATTCATGAGTATGTGGGCGAACCTAGCGAGTTGCAAAATGCGTTGACAGCCGCGCACCAGAATATAACAGCACTGGCAGAAGCCTTGGCAAACATCAAAGAGCGGCTCGTTGGCCTATTTCCTGAACTTGCCACTGTCGATGCCCCAGAGAATCCAATTATAATGAATCCGACCAGAGATTGCCTGCCATGACCCAATCCAAAAGATATGATACGGAAATAGCCGCCTTGTCCGTGCAGGGCTACGGCGAAACAGTGCGGGCAGCGCGAACGGAATGAGGCTCGACCCTGAAATTGTGCCACGCTTGGTGGCGGAGATGCGGCGGGTTTATGGAACAATCGGCCAAAGCCATCCTCACCAATAATATAATCAATAACATGCGACTGTCATCAATGCAAACTCAGATATGTCAACATCACTAGCCGAAATCATTCAACGCGGGGAAGATAACGCGGTTGAATTCAAAAGTTCGAGATTCCGCAATGACAGCCTAGCCAAAGAAATTGTTGCCTTTTCCAATAGGTCGGGTGGGAGTATTTTCATAGGCATTGAAGATGATGGAACAATCAGCGGCATCACGGGGGAAGGCATTGAGGAACGGGTCATCAATATTTGCCGTACTTTGGTTGAACCTTCGGTGATTCCTGAAATTTATTCCCATCTTGCCGATGCCGCAAAGGTATTGGAAGTTCGCATCCCCAAGGGAATGTTTAAACCCTATAAGGTTAAGAAAACGCATCGTTTCTATGTTCGAGTCGGTTCGGTCTCCATAGAACCTAGCACCCAAGAATTGGTGCGTTTGCTTCAATCCGGGGGAGTCTATCATTTCGAGATCACATCTCTGCCGGGTACTTCGTTGCACGACTTGGACTTGCTGAGGTTTAGGGAGTATTGTGAAGGATTTCGCAAGGTCGAGTTTGATGATGCGGATATATCCCGTCTCTTGTGTAATTGGCAACTGACCGACAAACAAGGGCAATGCTCCATCACAGGAATGCTGTTTTTTGGAAAAGACATTCCCCGTTTTTTGCCACAAGCGGGAATGCAATTATTCTATTTCGAGAGCATTGACCGCACGGGTGCCATTCTCGACCAGCGGGAATTATGCGAACCGATACCCGAAACCATTGACACTGCGGTTAAGTTTGTTTTAGCGCACAGTTCGGTCAAGTCGTTTTTTCCCACGCATTCAATCCGACGGGTTGATGTGCCAGAATATGAACTTTTTGCAGTCCGGGAGTTAATCGTCAATGCCTTTTGCCATCGTGATTGGTCGGTTTCCGGTCAAAAAATCCGTCTATCGCTGTTCGACGACCGGTTGGAGGTTTTTTCACCGGGGGCATTGCCCAATAGCTTGTCTCTTGAAAACGCCCTTTCGGGTGTCTCCTATTACCGAAACCCCAATATTGCCCAACTTTGCAAAGATTATGAATTGGCTGAAAAGGCGGGCAGGGGTTTGCAGAAAATTTTTAAAAACTTCCGTGAAAGCAATCTGCCCACACCGGAAATCGTTAATGATCCGGCCTTTTTCCAAGTGATCATGAAAAGGAATCGAGCTTAGTGGCGTTGGAAACTATTGGCGTGGGCACATTTTTTAACCCACACCTAGTGGGGGATTGAATATTTTTACTGGGAGAAAGCCCATGCAGATTGATTTATATCAAGCGGAAACCGCCCACGTTGCCGCCGGGCAAGCGGCGATTCTGGCTCAGGCCAGGGAAATCCTGTTGCAACGCAAGCCGAAATCACTGGAACGAGGCGGTGCATTAAATGCCCGGCAAGTGTAGACGTTGTATGCCAGTTGTCATGCGAAACACCGGTTTAAGTCTTGACATAAGCTCTCATCAAATGGGATGATTTACACCAATACAACCGGCAAACCGATTTTTGATAATGGCAACAAGAAAATGGGACATTTCTTATGGCGATGAGCCTGTCAAACAAATTGTGTTATTACACATTGGCGATTATTATGCTGTTGGGCTTGCATTTACGGTTGCAAGCCGTGCGTCAAACGGTGGTGGACACACCCATCAGAGCAGATGCCAGGGGGTATGTTTTTTATGCCATCAACTTAAATGTATTTCATGCCTATTCGCGCTCGCCAGATGCCATAGAGGGCAAGACAGCCACTCCACAACCCGATGCTGTTTGCAACCCTGCATATCCTCTATTTCTTACCCTTTTCTTCGGTGATAATTTTTCCGAGAAAACGATCCTTCTCATTACCCTCGCCCAAGCTTTATTGAGTACACTGACAATCGGGTTTGTTTATATGGCGTCCACCGCCATCATCCCTCGTTCATACGCGTTACTCTCAGCACTGTTCACTGCGCTAAGCCCGCATCTGGTGACAGCCAATGTTTACCTGTTAACCGAAAGCTTGTTCTGTTTTCTGCTGATATTGTTTCTATGGCTGTTGAGTCGCTGGCGAACTTCGCCGTCTAACGCCCTATTGCTTGGCACGGGTGCAGTGCTGGCCCTGGCGACGTTGACCCGACCTTGGACACAGTATTTCATTATCCCGCTGATGCTGCTTGTGGCGACTTCACCGCATATCGTCCGACCGAAGCGTTGTGTGGCATTGCTGGGGTTGGGCTTCTTCGTCCTCATGGGCCTGTGGGCGGGCCGCAACCTGTCAACATTGGGTTCAATTTCCGATAACACGCTAATGATCAGTACTCTACATAGCGGGATATATCCTGGAATGATGTACGAAAACCGTCCGGAAACATTAGGTTATCCGTATCGTTTTGACCCCCGTGTTCCCGAAATCGTCGCCTCGATGCATTCCGTTTCAATGGAAATTTTTCGGCGCTTCCGCGAGCAGCCTATGGAATATTTTCAATGGTATATTTTAGGCAAGCCGGTGATGTTATTTTCGTGGAACATTTACGAGGGTCCGGGCGATGTGTTTATTTATCCTGTGTTATACACGCCCTATGCAGATTCGATGCTCTTCCATGCCACGCATGAAATCATGCGCACCTTGCATGAGTGGCTGGTGGCACTGGCTGCGTTGGGTTGTCTTATCGCGTGGTTGCCCGGCGCTAGGCTCGGCATGGGCGACGGACAGCTTTTTTTTATGCATAGTATCTCTTCCTTATTCGCTTATTTCGTTTTGATACACAGCATAGGCGCACCCTTCGCTCGTTATTCAATACCCATGCAACCCGTGGTATACGTTTTAGCCCTATTTTCAATATGGCAGATGGCACGCCTGTCGCATTATGTTTTAATTTCGGCAAAAAAATTTATAAGCACCTTAGGATTTCCAACTTAGCATGAGAAATAAGAACCAAAATGAAACTGCATTAATTGCCGTTGTAATACCTTGCTATAAGGTTCGAAAATTCATTTTAGATGTCGTCAGACAAATAGGGCCAGAGGTATCAAAAATATATGTTGTTGACGACTGCTGCCCCGAAGGTAGTGGCGATTATGTGGCGATGAATTGCAATGATGATCGTGTCCGTGTCATCAGAAATGACGTAAATCTTGGAGTTGGTGGCAGTGTGATAGTAGGCTATAAAGCTGCAATTAGGGAGAAATATGATATTATCATAAAGCTTGATGGCGATGGGCAAATGGATCCGCGGTTCATACCTTGTTTTATTCAACCTATAATTGATGGCGAGGCCGATTACACCAAGGGCAATCGATTTTTTGATCTACAAAAAATACACATCATGCCCCGCATCCGTCTGTTAGGGAATGCCATGCTTTCCTTTATGGCCAAGCTTTCTACAGGCTATTGGGATGTGTTTGATCCAACCAATGGATACACCGCTATCCACGCTCATGTTGCCAGGCATCTCCCTTTTGACAAAATCAGCCGGAGGTATTTTTTTGAGACTGACATTCTTTTCAGGCTTAATACCCTTCGTGCTGTGGTCGTCGATGTACCGATGGATGCAGCATACGGAGCAGAGGTTAGCAATATGAAAATATCGGAGGTCGTTGGAGAGTTTTTTTATAAGCATACCATCAATTTGTGCAAGCGTATTTTTTATAATTATTACTTGCATGATATTTCAATTGCATCACTGGAGTTGCCGATTGGCTTGGCATTGACGTTTTTTGGCGTTGGTTTTGGTGGCTATCACTGGTTTAAATCGGTACAAACAGGTGTGATTACCTCACCCGGCACTGTGATGCTTGCCGCTTTGCCAATTATTATGGGGCTTCAATTTTTAATCGCATTTCTTAGCTACGATATTGCACAGATTCCACGCAAACCTCAACATGCTAAACTTTCCATCTCAAATGTCGTCATGATGCAAGATTTTAATAATGAAATTGAATAAAACATATGACTTGAGTAAGCGTGTCGCCATGCATCCAGATCATGACGAATATTTAAACTTGTGGTCTTCGCTTTATGAGAATGTCAACTACAACCATGGAATTGTAGGGTATTTTCTCCAAAAAAGCCATGAGTGGGCAGAATCTTATTTTCAACCTGGCAAACATTTTGAGAAAGTACTCGAAGTCGGTTCTGGCACTGGCACACACTTGAAATATATTCGACATTCGTTTGAGCAATACCATTTGACGGATCTGAATCCACCTTTTCTAGACAAAATTGAGTTAGAAGAATCTTTTAGCGTAAGCGGAAAAGTTGTTATTTCAATGGAAAATGCGACGAATCTTTCTTTCCCGGACAATTCCTTTGACCGTGTCATTTCAGCTCATCTCCTGGAGCATCTGTATAGACCACATGAAGTGATACATGAGTGGGTGCGCGTCCTTAAGCCTAGAGGCACTTTGACCCTGTTACTTCCCTGTGATCCAGGTATGTTGTGGCGATTTGGACGGTATTCGGTAGTACGCAATAAATGGATCAAGGCGGGTATTGATTATGATTACTGGATGGCTAGGGAGCACGTTAATCCGATAAACAATCTGGTTTCATTCGTTCGATATTACTTTCCAGAAAAAACAGAATGTTGGATGCCGACGCGCATACCTTCCATTGATATTAATCTATTCTATATTGCTCATATTGTTGTATGACACTTATTCAATTGTTATGGGCTTTGAGTTGTGTCATTGCAATATCAGCCGGTCAACTACTATTTAAGGTGGCGGGTATGGAAATCATGGCAGTTGGGAGCTGGGAATCTTGGAAGGTGCTACGCATTGTCGGAATTGCCGCCATCATTTATGGACTGACCACCTTGCTGTGGATACATCTGCTTTCTCAAGTACCTTTGAACAAAGCTTATGTCATTATGGCATCAAGCTTTATATTAGTGCCTCTCTCAAGCCATTTTTTGTTTCATGAGGTACTTACAATAGGTTACCTAATTGGAGCGGTAATTATATTTCTTGGCATAGTGGTGGCAACACAATTCGGATAGATCCATGGAAGGATGCGCTGAACGTAAATTATGATGATCCAAACATTTCATGTCTTGAACAAATATAGAGAACCGTTATGGGACTAGCACAGCGCGATAACCAATTGCACACCTATGCCGAGTATCTGACTTGGCCGGATGATGTGCGTTATGAACTGATTGACGGCGTGGCCTATTTGATGGCTCCGCCGGCCCCCACGCTCGACCACCAGGATTTCGCCGGCGAAATTTATCGACAACTCGGCAATGCACTACAGGGCAAATCCTGCCGGGTGTTCATTGCACCGGTGGATGTGCGGTTGCCTAAGGTTAATGAGGCGGACGAACTCATCGACACGGTGGTGCAACCGGACGTGCTGGTCGTTTGCGACCCAAACAAGCTGGATCGCAAACGCGGGGTGCGTGGCGCACCGGACTTTGCTGTGGAGGTGTTGTCGCCTTCCACCGCCAGCCACGACCATGTGCGTAAGCGCCGCGTCTACGAACGGGCCGGGGTGCGGGAATACTGGCTGGTACACCCCACCGACCGCATCGTCACCATTTACCGGCTTGAAAACGGCGAGTTCGGCAAACCCGATGTCTGCGTATTGTCAGGCGAAACCCCAGTCGGCGTATTGCCGGGCGTAGCCATCAGTTGGGATGACTTGATTCGTCGCATCCCCCAGCCCGAATGGTAGATGCCGAACGAACTCATCCTTGTCGACCAAATCGGCAAAAAATTCCACCGGACCCTTACCGGCGCGTTCTTGCACAGCCTCGCAACCATGGCCCGCAAGGCATTGCGCCTGCGCCCAAAAGAATCTTTGGGCAAAGACGAGTTTTGGGCGGTGCGGGACATCTCCTTCATCGTCGAGCGTGGTGAATGCCTGGGGGTGATTGGGCCGAATGGGGCGGGTAAAAGCACGTTGCTGAAACTCATCCATCGCGAACACCGCGCCGACGCAGGGCGGATCATTACCTTGGGTTCCATCAAATCCCTGCTCCGCATCGATTCGGGTCTTCAACCCCTATTGAGCGGGCGGGAAAATATTTACATCCGTTGCCAGCAAATGGGGCTGGGCAAGGGCGAAACCGATGCCAAGCTTGATGAAATTATCGTTTTCGCAGGGCTTGAGGAGGCCATCGACGCACCGGTCAAGACCTATTCCGACGGCATGTACGCCCGTTTGGAGTTTTCCATCGCCACGAGCGTACAGTCAGATATTTTGTTGGTGGACGAAATCCTGTCGGTTGGCGATATCGCCTTTCAAATCCGGGCTTTGGATCGGCTCAACCAACTCAAGCGCAAGGGTGCGGCGATTGTTTTCGTGTCCCATTCGGAAATGAATGTCCGCCATGTCGCCGACCGTTGCCTGCTGCTGTTCAATGGCCGGCAAATTGCCCTAGGCAACCCCGATGCCCTGTTTTACAAGTATTACGAATCCGTCGGCTATCTCAACAACCGGTTAAAACCCTTGGGGGATTCGATGCAAACCGTCAAGGATGTCAGCGGCCCGGTCGCGGTCAAAAGTCTGCGAGCCACTGGAAAGGCCGAAGGCGAGCTGACCGTGCGGACCGGGGGCAGCGTGGATTGGATTCTGGCATACGCAGCGGAGAGCGAAATTTTGGATGCCAACCTGACATTGCATTTTAGAAATTTATCGGGTTTGCTAGTGGCCTCTGTCGATTCAGGCCTGGCCGGCGTACCTTTAAGACTTCAAGCTGGCAGGGGGGGCATTGGGGTGTGCCTGCCGTTTTTGTCGCTTACGCCGGGATGCTACCGGGTCGCAGCAGGCCTTTCCGTCGCGGGTGAATGGCTGGCCTATAACGGGTTTCTTCTGGAGTTTTATGTCGTGCAGAATAAAATGACTGCCTACCATGGGCTGATAGTCATGGATGCCAGGTTCGAAAGCAGGGATCCATCTTAAATTCCTGATGTCATGCACAGGGCATCCTTCCAGCAATTCTCATTATGACTCCATTGCCGTCATTCCGGCATGGATGCCGGAATCCAGTGCCATGGACGGTAACTTGCCGGTTGCGTAAGTGTTTGAAAAAGGCTTGATGGCGACCCCTAGATTCACATCCTTGTGACTGGATTCCGGCATCCATGCCGG
>CAIODU010000141.1 GCA_903857165.1 uncultured Methylococcaceae bacterium
GGCGCGAAGGAACTCAAAACCATCAACGCCACATCGGGAAGCATCAGCAATGTCTGTCATCTCTCGTAAGCCATCAACAGTCGGGTATTGTGCTACGAGAACGATCTCTCTGCCTCAAAAAAAGGCCAAAGTCGAGTATATTACACCTTTAGAATTAATTCGGGTTATCATCCCGCTTGCTGGTTCAAAGACCAATGCGCCATTAATTGCATCTGCCATTCTGGAACACCGTAAAGGTAAGCTTGATGTTTCTGCTTGGCCTGACTGCATTCCTAAGCAAAATGATCACCGACTTGCGAAAGAATTTTTACGCTTTCTTGCCAATTTTGACTTATGCAGCCACATTGAGAGAGATAATTCCAACCATGACCGCTACCAACTAGATGAATATATAGATCTTGACACAATTGCCAACCCCATCACTCAATCTGTATTTACCAATAATGTCGATGCAGATATAATTATTGACCATATCCGTCATTCTCCACTACCATCAATCATTGAACGACATCGAACTACTACAACAGTATTGGCACGGTCAGGGCAAAGTCGGTTTAGAAATTCAGTATTGAAAGCATCTATTGGTCGATGCCTCCTGACTGGTGAAGTTATCCCTGAGATTTTAGAAGCGGCCCATATTATTCCTGTTGAAAATGGCGGTTCAGATGAAACAGCTAATGGAATTTGTTTGCGAAAAGATATTCATGGGCTTTTTGATGCTGGTCACATACGTTTAACACCAGCGGGGGAGTTGATATTTACCAAGCCTGTAATGGATAGTGAAAACTATAAAACTTTACCCAGAATAATATCAATCCCTAGTTTTGTAAATCCCCATAACGTGGATTGGAGATATAATTACCTATGGTAAAGTCGGTCAATCACTCTCGTAGATCAGGCCGGGCGGAAGGCGGTACTCCGCCGCATGTGTCGTGTTTGCCATCATGCAAATGACCTTAGACATTTCCAATGAACTGGCCGTAAGACTCCATGCCGAACAGGCGCGGCTTCCGCAGATTTTAGAGTTGGGGCTTAGGGAGATGGACGCGGAAGGGGCCACTGGATTTAAGGGCGTGGCGGATGTATTGGAATTCTTGGCTGAATTACCAACGCCGGAACAGATTCTCGCCTTACGGCCTTCGCCAAACTTGCAACAGGACATCGAAAACTTGCTTGAACGCAGCCGCGCAAGCGGACTTGACGAGGAAGAAGAGCGGCAGTGGCGGCAGTATCAATACATCGAACACTTGGTGCGTAAGGCGAAGATTCGCGCCACCGCGCAACTTGCCCAAACGTGAGCCATACCCATATTCCGGTCAGCCTACGTCGGTTGGTTTATGAACGGGCTGGCGGGCGTTGCGAATATTGCCAGATGCCGGGTTGAGTCACGGATTCTTCTTCATGCCATTGAACTGAATTAAAGTTCTTGAGCAATCTCCCTCACCAACCCCGGCCCCCGGTAAATAAACCCGGTGTAAATCTGCACCAAACTCGCCCCGGCATCTAATTTTGCGCGGGCATCGTCGGCACTGAAAATTCCGCCACTGGCGATGATGGGCAACTCCCCTTGTAGAACTTCCGCCAGGCGGGCGACAATCTCTGTAGAGCGTGAGAACAAGGGTTTGCCGCTCAAACCACCCGCCTCCGAGGCATAAACCGAGCTTTCCACGCCGGCGCGGGACAGCGTGGTGTTGGTGGCAATGACCGCATCTACGCGGTGCTTGACCAGCATTTCAACCAAAGGGGCGATTTCTTGTGGCTCCAGGTCAGGGGCGATTTTCACCGCCATGGGGACACGCCGTCCATATTCTTGGGCCAATTTTTCCCGTTCCGCCTCCAAGCCACCTAATAATTCGCCCAAGTATTCAGCCGTTTGCAGTTTGCGCAGCCCGGGGGTATTAGGGGAGGAAATATTAACGGCGATATAATCGGCATGGGGATACACTTTGCGTAAAGCAATCCGATAATCATCCAAGGCATTTTCCACTGCCGTGGCCAGATTCTTGCCTATGTTGATGCCTAGCAAAATCTGGGAACGCCGCGCCTTGACTTGTTCGATCAAATAATCGACGCCCTTATTATTGAACCCTAAGCGGTTGATGACGGCTTGTTGGTCAATCAGGCGAAACATGCGCGGCTTGGGGTTGCCCGGTTGCGGGACAGGCGTGACCGTGCCGAGTTCAAGAAAACCGAAGCCCAACGCGGCCATGCCTTCAATGCAATCGCCGTTCTTGTCCATGCCGGCGGCGAGACCCACCGGGTTGGGGAATTCCAAGCCCATGACGGTTCGGGGATGCCCAACCATAGTTTGCCGCATCGGGTTGAACGGGCCGAGTTTGGCCGACAGGCGCAACGCAGCCAAACCGAGATGGTGGGCGGTTTCCGGGTCAAATTGAAAAAGCACAGGGCGGATGAGTTCGTAAAGCATGGCGAGTCAATAATGTCAGCATTAAAATTGCCTTTCCCCGCGACAACGCGGTAAGGCGGCATTCGTAGGTCAGCGGCTCCGCCGCGTATTGCGCCGGATGCCAAATCCAGCTTAAGAATAGCGCAATCAGTTTACACCCAACCACAAGGCACGCTACGACTTTCGCCTATTGCGCCCTGCAAATTGCCCATGACCGCACTGAAACACAACGAAGGGGTTTACCTGTGAAAACATTGTCATTAGACTGATGTCACGCACCGTCGCCAAAATAACTGATGTTACGCACGGAGCGTCAAAGCTTGCTTTGACCCCCTGTCGCAGACAGGCAGAGGCAAGGCAAGCCTTGCCAGTCAAAGCAAGCTTTGACGCTCCAGCCCTAGATCCATGCGTAACATCAGTAAAATAAGAAATCTGACAACCACCTAAAACATGCCATGGCCGCATTACTGGACAACCAAGAACAAGCCCTACTGCGCGGTTGGATGAACCGCTTGGGTTGGCCGTTACTCGGCCAGCTTTATCTTGACGGTGCCGACACGGGCGAGACTCGCCAAAAAACGCAGGCATTGCGCCAGCGTCTGGCGTTGAAAGCCCAGCATTTAGGCTTGCCGGAACTGGCAAGCTTCTGGCTGAATGAACGCTTGGATGGCGAAACTTGGATTAAGCAAGCCGAAGCAGGTTTGACGGCACTGCTGGGCACGCCCGATCCGCTACCCTCTTTGGGGGATGGCGTCGCCCGGTGGTTTCCGCAACCCATCGCCAGCAAACTTCAAGCCCATGGCCTGGATACGCTGCAAGCCGTGGTCACATTTCGCCAACGCATGGGAAACCTTTGGTGGCAGAGTGTGCCGAAACTCGGTTCGCACTCGGCCAAAACGGTCGTGCGATTGCTTAAAATCCATGCGACTTCCTTGGGTTTGGCGGGCAACGCCTTGGCAACCCGCCCGCTGGTTCCGGCTGCGGCAAACAAGGTTAAAAATCCGGCCATGGAAAACCTATTCGACGCGCAGGCCGAGTTGAACGGGTTCAACGGCACCAATCGTGCCTCGCATGACCGCTGCCGCATACCGGCCGGTAACGACTTTGAGGCCATACACACTTGGTTGGACCTGCGCGACCACGACAGCCACACCTACCGAAACTATCGGAAGGAATCCGAACGCTTCCTGCTCTGGGCCGTCACCGAGCGTGGCAAAGCACTGTCATCGCTTGATACAGCGGATTGCAAAGACTACCGGGATTTTCTGTTCGCCCCGGCGGAGGCTTGGCTCAATCCCAAATTCAGACCACGCTGGAGCCCTTCGTGGCGTCCCTTCAAGGGCCCGTTGCAACACCGGACGGTCAAGCACACCGAAACCATCCTGTCTTCGATGTGCGAATGGCTGGTCAAACAACGCTATCTGGATAATAACCCGTTCGATGGCCTGCCGCCAATGCCGTCCCAAGAATTGCACAGCCTGCAAGTCGAGCATGCTTTAGACGAAACCCAATGGCAATGGCTGTTGGAGTATTGCGCAAAGTGCGAAGCCTCCCATCCCGACGGTGAGCGGAACCGCCACTATCGCCGCCTCTGGATTGCCTTGCAGTTGGCCTACTGCACTGGGCTTCGTCTAGCCGAACTGGCCAATGCCCGCTTTGGTGACATCGCTTATAAAAGCCGTAATGACGGGCAACACTGGTTGAGGGTGCTGGGCAAGGGAAGCAAGCGACGTGAAGTGCCGTTGCCGCCCGAGTTGGCCGACGAACTGAAGCGTTATGCCCAAGAACGCGGCACGGTTTGGGGCGTGCCGGATTCGCCGGAACCCATCATCGGCAAATTCCGTAAAACCGCTGTGTTTGGGGAAACCGATTTTGACATGGTGGAAACGCCCTTCACAACATCAGGGCTGCACCGGGTACTGAAGGGCTTTTTTAATGAAGCCGCTGGAGCAATGAGTCAATCTGTCACGGAAGAGGATAAACGCAATGTCGAAACCTTGACCAATATGACCACGCATTGGCTGCGGCACACCCACGCATCCCATGCCTTGGGTCGCGGAGCCGCCTTAATCTCAGTCAAGGAAAACTTGGGCCATGCCAGCCTTGCAACCACCTCCCTTTACCTGCACGGCGACAAGGACCAGCGCTATGCGGAGATGGGCAAACTGTTTCGGAAGCGGACAGGATAGGTGGGGCGGCTTGAGGCAATCACTGATTCAAGGTTTGCCAAAACTGGGGAAACCGCCTTTTTATGGCTATAAAAATAATCTTCTAAGAACAAGGCATTACGGTTTAGTTTACCGCTGTTTTCGCTTGGTAAGGCTTAATCCGCGCCAACACATCGGCCAATGTTTCCTTAGCCTGTTCCTCGTCGTAATGGGATTGCAGATTAATCCAGCTTTGCGCATCGGTGCCAAAGAACGCGGCCAGGCGAAGGGCCGTATCCGCGCTAATGCCGCGTTTGCCTTGGACAATGTCATTGATCCGGCGGGGTGGCACGCCAATCGCCTTGGCCAGCGCATACTGGCTAATGCCTAGCGGTTTCAAAAAGTCTTCGTTGAGGATTTCGCCGGGATGGGCAAAGGGGATTTCTCGCATGATGTAGATGCCTTTAGTGGTAATCGACGATTTCAACTTCAAACGCAGCACCATTGTCGAATCGGAAACAGACGCGCCACTGGTCGTTGATGCGTATGCTCCACTGACCGTCACGGTCGCCATGCAGCGGCTCCAACCGGTTGCCGGGCGGGGTGCGCAGAAAATCCAGCGTTGCGGCGGCGTTAATCTGTTGCAATTTGCGCAGGGCCACGCTCGCAATGTGGATGAACTTCGCCACTCGACGACCGTTCCACAATGATCCCGTATCCTTACACTTGAATGTCTTAATCATTGTTTGATATTAACGGCATTCGTCATTGCCGTAAAGCGTATTTCGCTCGTTCCTGGCTTTCAGTTTGTGGCGCAACGTAGAATGCTCTTCGTTGCGCCTTTGCGTCGTCGCGTGAGGCTTTCTTTACACTTCGATTACGGGGCGCAGGGTCAAGGCAAGCGGCAAGTTGTGCCGTTCCCAAGCTCCGCCCTCATCGTTATGCACAAGTGGTCGAAGCCCGTCATTCCGGCATGGACTGCCGGAATCCAGTCACAAGGATGTGAACCTAGGGGCTGGCAACTTACCTGAATCAAGCACTTGTGCAAGCGGCAAGTTACCGTCCTTAGGCTCTGGATTCCGGCAGTCCATGCCGGAATGACGGCGTTTTTGGGTCGGCGGGACTTGTGTATAACGACGAGAGCTGGAGCTTGGGAACCAGTACAATACGGATAACATCCCTTGAAGGGATGTTATCCGTCACTGCTAAACAGGTAAAAAAAAATCGCGCCCGCTACGCGGTTTACCAAGAGCAAGGGCAAAAGCAGAAAACAGCAAAGCAGGAACCAGAAATCAGAAGACAGGAACCAGAAATCACCAGGGAGAACCCAACGCCAAGCGAAAGCCAAAATTATCGTAGCGATAGCCGGGAAGGCCCCTGAGGCGGAACGCACAGCGAACATAGCCCGAAGGATCGTACCAAGAACCGCCGCGAAACGTTCTAGCCCCCTCTCCCGGCCCGATATTGCCATGTTCCGGCACTTTATTTGCCCTTAGATTAAGGCACCATTCCCAGACATTGCCGGTCATGTCCATCACTCCTTCGGGTGTCGCACCGTTAGGGTAAACCCCAACCGGTGTCGGTGTACCTACGTTGCGGTTGAAATTCGCCCGTTCCGCTGTGGGTTTGGCATCGCCCCACGCATAGCGACGGGCGGTTTTGCCCCGCGCAGCGAATTCCCATTCCGCCTCAGTCGGTAGGCGGATCACCTTATCCTTTGCCAACTTGCCGACTCGGTGCAAATGCTCGGTCAGCCAAGCGCAATAAGCCATGGACTCAAACCAACAAACCCCCACCACTGGGCGGTTAGGATGCGCGGACTGTCCCTGCCAAAGTGCAGGTTCTTGCCATTCACCAAACTTGTCCGGCCACCAGCGCTTTTCGGTATAGCCGTCGTCGTCCATGAACACGGTGTACTCCTGCACAGTGACCGGATAACGGCCTAGCGCAAACCCGTCCAGTGTCACTTCCTGCGGGGTTTCGTCATCTTGTGCCTCCGGGTCGTAATTGGGCGCATTCCGGTCTTGTTTCTGCGCACCCATTAGAAACGTGTCACTAGGTATCGCCACCCAACGCCGCGCGTCATCCGCCAAGCGCGGGTCGCCGGCTTGGCCCAAGGCTTCGGCGGCTTCGATGCGCAGCTTAACCGGCACGGATTCCGAGCCTTCTTTCGTGAAAATGCCCATCACCGCGTCAAGTGCCTGACGGTAGTGGATGTCGCTCGGATCATACTTGAAGGGTGACAAGTCGCGGACGATGCCGCCCAGCAAACCGACGGCGCGGGCTAGGTGAGCCAAATTGGGTTGATTGCTGGAGGAACCCCTCTCCCCAACCCCTCTCCCCGGTGGGGAGAGGGGCTTTTTGCCCCCCTCTCCAATCTCTCTCCCCGGTGGGGAGAGGGGCTTTTTACTCCCCTCTCCCGCTTGCGGGAGAGGGGCCGGGGGAGAGGGCAACAATTCATTCAACACCGCCGTGACCAAGCCATCCACTTTTTCCCGGCCTTGCTCGTACAACACCCCGCCGAGCAGTTGCCCCACCTCGCGCCATTCGGGTTCATACAAACGCTTGGGGGTTCCTAGCAGCAGTTCCTTTTGCCGTTCTTCGTTCAACCCGCCGATGGCTCTAGCCGCCAGATATTCTTGGAAGCTGAGGTGCCAGAAGCGCACTTCGTTGCCTCGCCTGACGATGATGCCGCTGTCGAGTTCTTCCTCTTCCAAGAATTTTTCGGCTTTGGTTTGATCGCCTTGAAAAAGCCCTGCGATTTGCTCCGCCGCCCAATGGCGCGTCACCTGAATTTTGCGGCCCCCCTCGGCGTTTTGCATCTGCAAGGCCAATAGGCGCAAGACTTCCAAACTGCGTTCCGCCCCGGCACGTCCGGGGCGCTGTTCGCGGGCGCGGGCCAGCCACAGCAGGATGGACTCGTACAACTCGGCACGTTGTTCCGGCAGGCGCTTTTCGTTCCAATGCACCACCGCCAAGGCGGTCAGCATCACCGTGTTGCGGGCGAGGCGGCGGATGTTGGGGCGGGCATTCAAGGCATGCAGCAATTCTTGACGATGGTCTTGCGCCGCCTTGGCGTCGCTGGGGTGCAGGGCGCGGCTCCACCGGTCGAGGAAAGTCTCCACCGCATGATCGTTCAAAGCTTCGATATGGCTAGGCTCGAAATTCGGCAATACGGTGCGGTCTTCGTAGCCAGAAGGCCGGGAAGTGACAAGGATGGGGCATTCCTTCCAGGTCGCGGCGACTGCCTCCAGCAAGTGGGTGGCAAATTCGCGGGCTTTGCGATCCGGGGCTTCGTCCAAGCCGTCGAATAACAACAGACATTCGCCCGCATTCAGCCTTTCCTTGAACCACTCCGCATCCAAGCCCCATTCATGGCTTTCCGACTGGGCGGCGAGAAAATGCACCAGCCATTGCGGGTCTTTAGGCATGGGCGGACCCTGCTTGTGTTCGCGCACCGTGTAGACATATTCCAACCATTCCGCTATCGAGACAAAAACCGGGATCAGCGGACGGGAAAGCCCCAACAAATCCTTGGCGGCATGGTCGCTGACTCCCAGCCGGTCCCCCGCCAACAGGTGGACGATCCAGCGCAGAAAGGTCGTCTTGCCGGAGCCTGGGTCGCCCACCACCACCCGGCGCGGATGGGCGAGGGTGTGTTTCAGCTTGCCGCCGCCAGCGGTGTCCAGTTCGATATACAGGTCTTCAATCGGGAAACGGTGCGCCCTGCCACTGCCGACATGCAAGCCGCGTATGTCGATGTAGGCGCAGAATTCATACCAATATCCCAAATAGCGCTCGGGGTTGGCCTGGGCTTTGGCAAGTGCCTGAGCTTCGCCGGCAAAGTTCGGATGGTCGGTAAGCCAGTCTTTCAGCGCGGATTCGACCTTGCGCTCTAACTCCTCGGGCGTTTGGAAGGTATTGCGGATGCGGTTTTGCGTCAGCCATGTTTTGAAATCTTGTAAGGCGGCGGTGTTGCGCTTTACTTCTTTGTACAGTGTGCTAATTTCATCTGGTGGCTTATCTTCCATCGTGGCTTGGGTCATACGATACGCTTCCTTTTTATCTACAGGCCATGCCACCTCATCATCAACTACAAAAGCCAGCAACTCTTTTGGTATTTGTCCATCTTTAGTTCGTTCACATTCCAACCAAGTGATGCTCTTGTCGCCCGCCTGGCCCTCCGGCACCCACCCATAACGATGGGCGACAATAACCACAGTCAGGTGCGTCTCGTCCACCCGCGTCATGCATTCGGCTAAAGGCTTGTTGTCTTTTGCCGACCAGTCTTCGCTCATGATTGGCAAAAAGCCAGCCCGGATGGCGGCAGCCTTGGCTTTTTCGCGGTATTCTTTTAGATCGGCTACCGTGGAGGATATAAAGACTTTGGGAGCGCCGGGCATGTGTTTGGAATTCATCATAATGACTGACTATTCGGTCAAATGCTTGTTAACTGACGTTACGCACAAGTCGGCAAAGGGTTGCCGACCTACGGCGGTTATGGCCATTCCAGCCCCCTAGACCGTGGGGCGGCAACCCTTTGCCGCCAACTACGGCGGGTTATGACCATTCCAGCCCCCCAGACCGTAGGGCGGCAACCCTTTGCCGCCAACTACGGCGGTTATGACCATTCCAGCCCCCCAGACCGTAGGGCGGCAACCCTTTGCCGCCAACGGTTTTGGTGGCTGTGCGTAACATCAGCAACTAAGCCGCTTTATAAGCCGGATAATCCACATACCCCTCCGGCCCAAAAGAATACCAGTCCTTCATGTCTGAAAAATCGCTCAACGGCCAGCCGTTGGCAAAGCGCTCCACCAAATCGGGATTGCTGATATACGGGCGGCCAAAGGCCACGAGGTCGCATTCGCCCGCTTGCAGCAGCGCTTCCGCCGATTCCCGGGTATGGCCGCAATTGCCCATTATTGGGCCTTTGTATACCTTCCTAAATTCAGCCAGGGTCATCGGTTCGCCCAAACCATGGAAGCCGAAGGCCAAGCCATCCATCAGATGCAAAAGCCCAAGCCCATAGGCGTTCAGTTGTCCGGCGGCATGGAGGAAGGTTTCCCGGTAATCCGGGGAACCCATGTCATTGAAAACGCCATTCGGGGAGAACCGCACGGCGACGCGACGGGCCGGGTAAATGGTCATCACAGCTTCGATGATTTCTTTGAGCAAGCGCAAGCGGTTTTCCAAGCTTCCACCGTAACGGTCTTCCCGGTGGTTGGTTTTGGATTGCAGAAACTCGTCGAGCAAGTAGCCATTGGCCGAGTGGATTTCGATGCCATCGAACCCGGCGCTTTTGGCAAGCCCCGCCGCCCGCCGGTAGTCTTCGACGATGCCGGGTATTTCCGCAGTTTCCAGCGGCCTAGGGGTTTCGTAGTTTTCTTTGCCATTGGGGGTGTGAATCATGTCGCCTTCCAGCTTGATCGGGGAGGGCGCAACCGGTGGCTTGCCGTTATGAAAACTGCTGTGGGATGCCCGCCCGCAATGCCACAATTGCATGAAAATAGTGGAACCCTTGGCATGGACTGCATCGATCACTTGCCGCCACGCTTGCGACTGTTCTGGCGAGTAGATGCCGGGGGTGTTGGGCCAGCCTATGCCCTGCTCGGAAACGATAGTGGCCTCGGTGATAATGAGGCCGGCGGAGGCGCGTTGGGCGTAGTATTCGGCCATCAACGCATTGGGCAGACGCTCGACACCCGCCCGCGCACGGGTCATGGGGGCCAGCGCCATGCGATTTTTAAGCGTCAAATCGCCTAGTTGAAACGGTTCAAGTAGCATAAATCACCTCGTTCAAGTTTAGTTGTTAATTGATGTTACGCATCGTAGGCCGGAATAAGCCCGTTCACGGGCGTTTCCGGCAAAAGCACACGGACAAGTGCGGCTTACTTCGCCGGAAACACCCGCTCGGGCGGGCTTATTCCGGCCTACATCCGAGCTTCAACGTCTCAGTGCGTAACATCAATAATTAACGGTTTATAGCATTTTCTAGTATTGTCTGCCATTTTTACCCGTGCTTGGGGCATAATTGCTGTAACGCAACCGCCCATTTTGGAGAATCCTATGCAAATATTCCGCATTAAGCGCAGCAAGCCCGATGATTTTGAAGAGAGCGGGCTACGCCGCTGCTTGAGCGCCGTTGATCTTACCCTGCTCGGCATCGGCGCGATCATCGGCACCGGCATTTTTGTGCTGACCGGCATCGCAGCGGCAACCCTATCCGGGCCAGCCGTCGTCGTCTCTTTCATCTTCGCCGGCCTGGCCTGTGCTTTCGCCGCCCTATCCTATGCCGAACTGGCTTCCAGCGTGGGCGGCTGCGGCAGCGCTTATGGTTACAGTTACGCGGCTTTCGGCGAACTGGCGGCTTGGATCATCGGTTGGGATTTGATCTTGGAATATGGCATTTCAGTGGCCGCCGTGGCAAATGGCTGGTCTGGTTATTTCAACAATGCCTTGGAAGGCATCGGGATTTCTTTACCTTTCCACCTGACCCACGCGCCTTCCGTGGGCGGTTACATTAATCTCCCGGCGACCGGCATCATTCTGCTATTGATGGTGTTGCTGATTATCGGCGTGAAGGAAAGCGCAAGGCTCAATACTGTGATGGTAAGCGTCAAGCTAGTGACCATCAGCATCTTCGTCGCACTGGCATTTTTAAACATTCATCCAGAAAACTGGACGCCTTTCATGCCTTTCGGCTGGTTTAGTCACGATCTATCCGGCAAGCCGATAGGGGTTTTGGCCGGGTCTTCCATTGTTTTCTTTGCCTATGTCGGTTTCGACGCGGTTTCCACTGCGGCGGAAGAGGCGCATAACCCAAAGCGCGACCTGCCCATCGGCATTATCGCTTCGCTCGGTTTCTGCACCTTGATCTATATTTTGGTGTCGGGGCTGTTGACCGCCGTGGTGCCTTACACCGAGCTGAATGTGTCCTCCCCGGTGGCCCATGCACTGAAACTGCTGGGTTTGAATTGGGCCTCGGCCTTGGTGGCCACGGGTGTGATTGCCGGGCTGACCACGGTGATGCTGGTGCTTTATTACGGCCTGACCCGGATCATCTTCGCCATGTCGCGGGACGGTTTGCTGACCTCCACCTTTTCCGTAGTCAATCGGAAGACGCATACGCCCGTCCGGGTGATTGTGATTTGCGGGCTGGTGATGGCTTTGGTGGCCGGCCTGATCCCCTTGGGGGAATTGGCTGAACTGGTCAATATTGGAACTTTGTTCGCCTTCGTGCTGGTTTGTTTGGGCGTGATCGTGTTGCGCTACACGGATCCCGACATGCATCGCCCCTTCAAGACCGCAGCCAACCCCCTATTTCCGGTTCTGGGCATTCTCTCCTGCTCCGCGCTGATGGCGTTCCTGCCTGTCATGACTTGGTACCGGTTTATCATTTGGTTGTTGATTGGATTGGCCGTTTATTTCACCTACTCAATCCGGCACAGCAAGTTGGCAGCAACGACGGCGGAGTAATCCTTAAATGGATTAGCCTTGGCGCTGCCCCGTTCCGACTCACTTGCCTTACAACGCATCCGCCGCGAAATCGGCCAGTCTGGATCGTTCGCCTCGCCGCAGGGTGAGGTGTGCGCCGGCGGAGTAGGATTTGAAGTGATCGACCACATAAGTCAAACCCGATGTCGTCCCGGTCAGATAAGGCGTGTCGATCTGGCCTAGATTGCCTAGGCAGACAACCTTGGTCTGCGGGCCGGCGCGAGTGATGAGGGTTTTCATCTGCTTCGGGGTCAGGTTTTGCGCCTCGTCGAGGATGATGTAGCGATTGAGGAAGGTGCGCCCACGCATGAAGTTGAGCGCACGGACCTTGACGCGGTTGCTGATAAGACTACTGGTCGCGCCTCGCTCCCATTCGCCGGATTCGGCATGGCCACCGCCGAGCAGTTCCAAGTTGTCCAGCAAGGCCCCCATCCACGGGGCCATTTTCTCTTCCTCGGTGCCGGGCAGGAAGCCGATGTCCTCGCCCAAGGGGATGGTTTCACGGGTCATGATGATTTCCTTGTAGAGCTTGCCTTCCATGGTCTGGGCCAATCCCGCCGCCAATGCCAGCAAGGTCTTGCCGGTGCCCGCTTGGCCTAGCAGGGTGACGAAATCAATGTCAGGGTCAAGCAACACATTCAAGGCGAAATTTTGTTCGCGGTTGCGCGCCTGGATGCCCCAAACACTATGCTTGGTTTCCCGGAAATCCCGGGCGAGTTCCAGCGTAGCGGTATCACCTTCCCGGTTGCGCACGATGCATTCAAAAGCAGAATCATCGGACAGGTAAAGAAACTGGTTGCTGTGCCAGTTTTTCACCAACGGACCGGTGACCTTGTAGAAGGTGTGGCCACGCTGATCCTGCCACGAATCCATTTTGTTGCCATGGGTGGACCAGAAATCCAGCGGCAATTCTTCCATGCCGCTGTACAGCAGGTTGATGTCGTCCAGCACTTGGTCGCTATGGTAATCCTCCGTGTGGATGCCGAGTACGGAGGCTTTGATGCGCATGTTGATGTCCTTGGACACCAAGATTATCTGCATCTCGGGCATTTCATCGGCCAAAGCCAAGGCAGTGGCGAGGATGGCATTGTCGGCCACGCTGCCGGGCAGGGAGTCGGGCAGTGTGGAGGTCAGCCGCTTGACTTGGAAAAACAGCCGGCCCGTGCATTTTTCATCAATGCGCGTCGCGAAGGGAAGTTGCGGCAGCGGAATACCTTGGTTGAGGGTCTGGATGTCCGCATGCTGGATCAGCTCATCCAGAAAACGGCTTGTCTGCCGGGCATTGCGGGCAACTTCCGACAGCCCCTTCTTGGAATTGTCCAATTCTTCCAGCACGACCATCGGAATGAAGACGCCATGCTCCTGAAAGCGAAACAGCGACGAGGGATCATGCATCAACACATTGGTGTCGAGAATGAAGAGTTTTTTCTTGTTGTCGTTGCTCATACAGTGTTTTCAACCTCTGATGGTTACTAGGGGAAACTTCATGGTTTTTCCACAGTTACATAAATCAATGGTCTGGTTGGACTCCTGTTATTATTAGGTCTTACGGTTTTTTTTAGTCTGGCAATTCCCAATCAGCGACCAATTTTATGGAAAGCTTTTTTTCTTCCCACATGTTTTAGCGCATCGCGAAGCGACGCGCTATTGGGTTTCCAATTCGCGCAGGGCTTCCAACACTTTTTCGACATGGCCCTTGACGCTGACCTTGCGCCATTCGCGCACTAACCGGCCTTCGCGGTCGATGAGGAAGGTGCTGCGTTCTATGCCTTGCACCTGCTTGCCGTACATATTCTTCAGTTTGATGACATCGAACAGTCTGCACAGCGATTCGTCTGCATCGGAGATCAGTTCAAAGGGGAATGTCTGTTTGCATTTGAAGTTCTCGTGGGATTTCAAACTGTCACGCGAAACCCCGAAAATTTCAGTTTTAAGCTCGACGAATTCGGGATAAAGGTCACGGAAATCCTGGCCTTCTTGGGTACAGCCGGGGGTGCTGTCCTTGGGGTAAAAGTAAACCACCCCATTTTTTCCCTTCAATTCGGCGAGGGAGACAGTCTTGCCGGAAGTGGCTAGTGCGGTGAATTCGGGGACAGCTAGTCCGATGGCGGGGGCGGTCATGGGTGCGACTCCGATGATTAAAGTGGTTAGCGTTTCACAGGTTCCAAGATGGCATCAAGATTCTGCTGGTCGCAGAACTCCAAGAACTCATCGCGCAAGGCAACAATCCTGATTCCAGTTGGAATTTTGACGATCATGCGGGCAACGAACAGCGGTGTGTCGCTATACGGGGCAGGATAGCGGCTACTGCTTGAGTCCAGAATTTTAATGCCGCGCTTGGTGAAAAAGGAGGCAAGTTCGTGGATGTTGTCAATTTGGTCACTGGCGAAGATGTCCACTCCGTAGGGAATGACGTTTTCCTCCTCGGGCTTGATTTCCTTCGCGCGCAGGGTGGCGATTTTCATGTGATCGCGCACCCCCATTGCCTCCAAGGCGTGTTCCAGTTTCACAATATGGTTCCAGTTGCCGTCGACCATCAGATGGGCACCGAATTCAGCCCCCAACTCGGTCATCCGGCTTTCGACGATGTGGCACTTGCATTCCTTGATGACTCTGGTAAGTTCTTCGATCAGCTCCAAGCGATCTTGCCCTGCGACGGTGATGACAAGTTGCATGACTTTCACATCTCTTTTGGTAAAATGAAAGAAAGTTTAACATCTTCCGCCGCTAGTTTCCCCTACCTGGCAAGGCAAGCTGCAATTCTCATGTTGCTCATAATGTGAATCGCCGGTTACCAGACGAAGGCGGTTCGGCACGATAAAATAGTGCCAACATTTTACAAACTTTTCCTAGGCGAAACCACCGGGGATGAATATGGCACTAAATTACGAAACAATGTTGGCAGCGGCTATTGAAGAGGCCCGTTTGAGCTTGAAGGAGGGCGGGGTGCCCGTCGGCGCAGCCGTTTTCGACCGTCAGGGCCGTCTGCTTGGCCGCGGCCACAATCGCCGGGTGCAAGAGGGCGACCCTTCCATACATGGCGAAACCGATGCCTTCCGCAAAGCGGGCAGGCAAACGAGCTATCGCGACAAGATCATGGTCACCACGCTGGCACCTTGCTGGTACTGTAGCGGCCTAATCCGCCAGTTCAACTTCGGCAAGGTACTGGTTGGGGAGTCCGTCAATTTTTATGGCGGCATCGACTGGCTGCGCCAGAGCGGAGTGGATGTCATTGATCTTGCCTCTGCAGAATGCACAGGCATGATGGCTGATTTTATCAATGCCCATCCCAAATTGTGGAACGAAGACATAGGCGAAGAATGATCCCCTTTGCAACGGCCCGGAATAACGTCACCCCTGCCCACGCCCCGCACCGTTTTGCAGTAACTTAAGGCCAGGGCAATGGGATTATCCTTCATCCGAACAGTGGCTTTGGCATTGGCGTTGTGCTTGCCTTGTTGCAATGCCAACGCTGCGGCAGAGACAAACCTTCGGCCTATAAGCTTGCAGCTTATATGGAAGCATCAATTCCAGTTTGCCGGTTATTATGCAGCCCAAGAGAAGGGCTACTACCGCGAAGCGGGGCTGGATGTGACTTTTCGGGAGGCCAACCCGGATGAGGATACCGTCGAGGCAGTGCTCAAAGGCCAGTCCGAGTTTGGCGTAGGCACCTCCGACCTGCTGCTGTACAGGGCCAGGGGGCGGCCAGTCGTCGTCTTGGGGGTGATTTTTCAACACTCGCCCTTGGCGATAATGTCTTTGGAAAGTTCGGGCATTCACAACATCCACCAGATTGCCGGCAAGCGGGTGATGATTGAATACCATGCGGCCGAGTTGTTCGCTTACCTAAAGCGGGAAGGCGTTCCGATCACGCAAAGCCGGATCCAGTTTTTCCCTCACTCCTTCGGCGTGGAAGAATTGCTGTCCGGCAAAGTGGATGCGATGTCCGTTTATATCACCGACGAGCCATACGCCATCTCCAAGGCTGGCTTAAATTATTCGATTTTCAGCCCACGTTCAGCCGGAATTGATTTTTACGGCGATAATTTATTCACCAGCGAGTCGTACCTGCAAGCGCACCCGCAAGTAGTCGCGTCTTTTCGGGAAGCCAGCCTGCGTGGTTGGGAATATGCCATGTCACATCCTGATGAAATGGCCGATCTGATCATTGCCCGCTTTGGCAATCGAAAAGGCAAAGACCAATTGCTGTTTGAATACGAACAAATGCTTCCGCTATTGCGGCCCGAATTGGTCGCCCTTGGTTACATGTATCCGGGACGCTGGCAGCACATTGCGGATGTGTATGCCGAACTGGGTATGATGCAGGCCGATTTTCAGATTAAGGATTTCCTCTACAATCCCGACACCTTGCATATCCCTATCTGGGTTTACTGGGCGGCCGGGGGTGTAGTCGGTTTCTCCCTGCTTGCCTGCGGGGTGGCGATTTACATTTTAAGGATCAATCGCAGGCTTTCCCGCGAAATTGCCAAGCGCAATAAAGTGCGGGATGGGATCGAGTCTGTCAACCGAAGCTTGCGTATCCAAATCGAGCAAATCCAGTCTTTGCAAGATGAATTGCGCGAGCAGGCTTTGCATGATCCGCTGACTAACCTCTATAACCGGCGTTATTTCCATGAATTGCTGGAACGCGAATTGGCGCAAAGTGAGCGTGAAGGCAAGCCCCTGAGCCTGGTCATGATCGACATTGATTATTTCAAAAAAATCAACGATACCTATGGGCATCAGGCGGGTGACCGTGTGTTGGTGGCTTTGGCGGAGATACTGACTTCATCCACTCGCAGTGGAGATGCCGCCTTTCGATTCGGTGGCGAGGAATTCGTACTCATATTGCCCGGCATGGATGCGGAGATAGGATTGGGGCGGGCGGAGAGTCTGCGTAAGATTTTCGCAGAGAAGGCCATTCATACCGAGGACGGCGATGCCAAAACCACCCTGTCGGCGGGCATCGCGACCTATCCGACCCATGCCGTGGATGCAAAAAGACTGCTACGCAAGGCCGATAAAGCGCTTTACGCCGCCAAGGAAGCGGGCCGCAACCGCACCCAGATTGCAGAATAGTTGCAGCTATGCCCCGGCAACCAATCCACGACGGGAAGCCATCCAAGCGACCCATCCGCCAATCACCAGCCAAATCGTAGAGGGTTCGGGAATCGGTGAGTTGTTGTTGGGGAAACCAATGAAAGAAAGCTGCACATGGTCGCCCCATAGGGCCAGATTGGCGGATAAGCCAGGGGCGAAACCGAAGAGGTTCACCCGGTCAAAACTGCCTGACACACTGCCAAATAATAGGAAATCAAAGCTATCGCCCAAGTTGGGCCGGTAGCCGTTCACCGCATACAAATTCAAGCTTCCGCCTAAAATGGCCTGACCCGTGACAATAAACTTGTCGTAATTATTCATCCCGGCCAATTCAATGTTCAAGTTGCTAGTTGAAGTCAAAACCAAATTGCCGTCCAAGGTCAAAGTGCCGGGGCTGTTGCCGGGGTTGATTTGGCCCTCGTTGGTCAATGTCCCGCCATTCAGCGCCACCGTACCCGTGCCGGTGATGATGCCATTCGCGGTGTTGTCGATGCTGCCGGCCATCAATACCGCCCCGGTATCGGTATGGACGATGCCATCATTACGGAAATTGGCGGCATGTCCTCGCAAATCAAGCGTACCGGTTTGCACATCCACCGTGCCAGTATTGCTAAAGTGTGCGTCAATATAGGAATAACCCGTCCCGCCGGATTTGCGCACCGTGCCGGCATTGTCAACACTGCCTTCGCCATAGATACTGTTATTGTCCCGCTTGAAATCCAATACATTGCGATTTTCCAGCACCCGCCCGGACTCAAGTCCCAGATAGTATTCAACCGAGCTTGCGCCGTTGAGGATCGTCCTGCCCGCCCCTGTCATTTTTCCATCATAGAATGCCGCCGTTCCAGCAATGGCATAGTCATCCGATGAATTCAGCGAACCGCCGCTCAAGGCAATATTCTGCAAACTCGCACTAGCCAGCAGGGTATGGGTTCCGCCAGTGAACTCCACCACCCCATCACCGCCGAAGCTGCCGCTGTGCGTCCCGCCACCTGCCAGCCGCAATGCCCCGGTTTGCACTTCGACACTGCCATAATTGTTGAACTGGGTATAAATGCTCGACGAGTTGGTTCCTTCCGATTTGACTATCGTGCCATGATTGTCGAAACTGCCCCCGCCTTCGGCTACATAAATATTATTGTAATCGCCTTTAAAGTCCATGATGTTTTGATTGTCCAGCACACGGCCGCCGCCAAGGCCTAGGCCATAGATGACCGTGCTAGGCCCATTCAACACGGTCTTGCCCGCGCCGGTCATGATGCCGCCATAATAGGTTGAACTGCCTTGTATGGAATAATCCACGGACGAGGCAAGCGTCCCTCCCAACCCGATATTATGCAAACTTACACCCTCTAATAAGGTGTGGGTTCCCCCTGAAAACTCCACCACCCCCTCGCCGCCGAAGCTGCCGCTGTGTGTGCCGTCCGCTGCCAAACGGATGATTCCTCCCGCTGCCACGTCAACCGCGCCACTGTTGTTGAACGTCGCGCCAATGTCTGAAACGCCCGAGCCGGAGGTTTTGGTCACCGTTCCGAAGTTATTGAAAGTGCCGGTGGCATCAGAACTGCTAACATTGCTGTAAGCACCTTGAAAGTCAAAGGTGTTGCCTTTGCTCAGTTCCAATGCCCGCCCTCCCGTGAGATCCAGGCCATAAATGTCGGTGACAGGCCCTTTCAATGTGGTTGTCCCTGCACCAGACATCCTGCCACCATAATAGGTGGAGGTTCCGGCTATGCTGTAATCCACCGAGGGCGAACTCAATGTCCCCGCCAGCCCGATGTTATTAAAGCTCACACCTGATTGTAATAGGTTAGTAGTGCCGCCGTTAAATTCCACCACCCCTGGCCCGCCGAAGCTGCCGCTGTGCGTACCGCCGCCGGACAAGCGCAAAGCCCCGCTTTGCACGTCCACGCTGCCGCTATTATTGAATGTGGCATCAATGGTGGAGACGACATTCCCGCCGGATTTACTGACCGTGCCGTGGTTGTCGAAACGCCCCGTGCCGTCGTTGGAATAGATGCTGTTGTAGTCGTATAAAAAGTTTAAATTGCTTTTATTATCCAGCACCCGCCCGCCGTCTAGCCCGATACCCCAAAGAACAGTGCCAGCGCCATTGAGTGTGGTCGTTCCCGTCCCGCTCATTGTGCCGCCATCCAATGTGGCGGTGCCATTGACGGTCAAGCCACCACTGCCCGCCAGTTGTCCTCCATTTTGAACAAAGGCGGCATTTAACGTGGAATTGTTTTGCAGGGTTAGTGTTCCGCCGCTAAGCCTCAAACCGGCTTGGTTGTCGGCACTGATGGAGTGGATTACATTATCGCCGGAGTCATGGTTCAATTCGGCGGCAGTCAGGGTGTCGGTGACGGTCCCGCCGCTTTCATTGAGGTATTGGTAAGTCTGCGGCAGCGTGACCTTAAGCACATCGGTTTGACCGGGCAGTTGCCCGCCGCCCCACTGAGCCGCTTGGCTCCAAAGCCCGGTGTTTTGCAGCGCATAAGGGGGATTCGAGCCAGTGGGAAACTGGAAGGAATAATCCATGTCTTGTGCGAAGACTGATACCGGACAAAATGCAGTGGCGATGGCGCTCGCCAATACAGCACGGCGGAGAAATGGGCGATTTTTCATTATTTTTGCCTCGTAGGGGAAGCCAATGGATTTTATGTTGAAGGACAAGCTTGACACAATTTGAGATTGGAACGCAAGGGTAATATTACCCTTGGAATGCTTCATGAAACTTGCCATTGCTGTGCAAGGGCTGGTCTCCACTAGTAAGGGTTTTAGGTTACTATGGCTCACTGATTTTAATCCCGGTTGGAACAGACCATGCCACAACAACACCAAATCCAAATCAATCTGCCCGGCTTGCTGCGCATGTTGGGCGAAAACATCTACGCCGAACCGGATGTGGCGATCCGCGAAATGATCCAGAACGCCCACGACGCCTGCATCATCCGTGGCACGGAAGACCGCTCATACCAAAATCCACTCATCCACGTCAGTTTTGACAAGAAGGCACAAACCATCGTCATTGCCGACAATGGCATGGGCATGACCGAAGATGAATTGCACAAGAACCTCTCCACCATCGGCGAGAGTTTCACCCGCATCCAGCGCGAGCAACTGCGAGAAAAAGATGCCCACGAGGCGGCATTACTGATCGGTCAATTTGGCATCGGCATGTTATCGGCCTTTTCCATTTCAAGACAAGTCGAAATCATTACTCGTTCTAGCCAAGGCGAGGGAGGTTTCCGTTGGGTGTGTGCGGGTGACATTCATTATTCCGTGGAAGCCAACACCAAACCCGATCCCGGCACTAGCGTCATCCTGCATCTGCTCGATAGCAAGATAGCCTTGCTGGACGAGGAGCGATTAAGACTAGCCATCAAAAAATCTGCCGATTTCCTCTCCATCCCGATTTATCTCAACGGCAACCAAGCCAATGCCTGTACCCCGCCTTGGGAATCTAAACACACCGACCTGTCCGAATACATTCAAGCGCGTTGGGGCTTGATTCCGCTCGGCGTCATTCCGTTCAACTCGGAGGCTATGACTTCCGACCAGACTCTCCCCAACGTGTCTGGCTTGTTGTTCATCCCGATGATTCCCTTCGAGTTGACCCGTCAGTTTGGCGAAGTGGATATCTATATTTCGCGCATGTTCATCAAGGCCAATGACAAGGAACTGTTGCCGCGCTGGGCGAGTTTCGTCAAAGGGGTCATCAACACGCCAGACCTCACACCCACGCTGAGCCGGGGCGAGATCATCGTCGATACTGCCTACCAGCAAATCCGCGCCTTACTCGGTCAGATCATCATCGACTATTTGGATTGGCTGCAAACTCAAGACCCGGATAGGCTCACAATGTTGGTGGGGTCGTACAACAACACCATCAAAGCCCACGCTTTGGAAGATGATGATTTCTTTGACCGCATCGGCGATCTGGTTCGGGTCAACACCGATACCGGGCTGATCCCCATGCGGGATTATTTGGTGAAATCCAAAGGCAAAATCTACTACTTTGCCGAACGCGGCTCCGGCACTCAACACAAGGTGTTGTTTGCCCATAAAGGCTTGCCAGTGATTGATGCCAGTTGGGGTGTATAATGAAAAGTTATGTTTCATAAGCATCATTTCACACAATAAGAAATTTTATGCCAAAATACTTTGAAGGATCGATAGATTTGCCCTCAGATGTAATTTCGCTTGAATATGATTCAGTATCTGAAGAATCTCTTCGTGCGATATTATCTAGTTGCAGCGGACGTGTGGCTCTGTCTATCAAGCTACCTGGGTTACCATCTTCAAGTTTAGGTTACATATTTTTTGTCGAAACTAAAGATGATTTGCATACACTTACTGACATTAAAAATATCGTTCATTTCAGATCTGTAAGCACGGGTTATCTTTCAAGAATAATTTGTCATTCTTCGGGGATACTGTATGATTCAGATGTGCAGTCTGAGTTCCATCGTATAAGAAACGAGATCGGAATTAACTAATGCCATATAGTAGAAAAGAAGATCTGCAATCTCTGATATTAGAAGCGGTGTCGAGAATAAATAGCGGGGTTTCTAAAACCCTTACCGCAAGAAAAACATCCGAGGTTCCTCCACAGGATACACGACATTTAACAGATACACGTACAAGAGTTTCTACATTGCTCGAATATTCTCTTTCCTATGAATTAAATCATTTGTTCATTGAAAAAGAAATTAGTTATTCTATCTCAAATGTCTTATGGAATGTATTTCCAGACTTAGTTGTAAGAGACAGTGCTTTTAATAATGTTATTGGGTTAGAGGTAAAAGCACTTCACTCTGCTGCTGAAGAAAAATCAGCCAACTTGCATACGCCAATTTCCTTGATAAGGAAAGACAAAGACTTCATTGTAATTCTTGCTTGGGGATGGAATCGTCTTCAGAAGGATGGCTTAGATATTACATACCCACACATACACGATTTTTGTATCTTTGATGCTTGGCTTATTGCAAAGATGAGGGACAGTACATGGCTGATTAATAATAACGACCGAATAAAAGGAATTGATATAAGTACGCCTATTATAAATTCTGATGGGGATGGTTATAAAGCAGAAGAGGGCAATCTAGGGAAGCTAATGAGAATACATATGAGCGATCAGACATCTGAGAATATGCCTTCATATGAATCGATGAAGAGAGAAGCAGATGCTTATGCGATTTTCAAAGATAAAATTCTCCTTTTAGGTTTAATTGAAACAATTAAAGACATCAATAGCAATTTATCTGGCTCTCTAAAACTTATAGATGAGCCAATAAAACCATCAACCATTGCTGCGCTGATTGGGATTACGGAAATACCCGGTAAAAATATTTTCTACGTTACTGGTAGCATAAGAGCAAATATCCATTGGAGCCAAGTAATCGAAGAATTACAAACTGGTGATATAATTGTTCAACTGGGCAATAAGCTAGAATGGAAGATTTTAAAATGGTCAGACGAATGGTTAGTTGTAGATTCTGGAAAGAAACCAGATATCGAGTTGAAAAGGATATGTAGTTCCATATTTGCCAAATGATATATTTAGAGAAGAAGTTCGTTTACTAAGTTGTTTGTAGAGTTTATCTGGTGATCAACCGCTTGTCGCAACAATTCATCAGATTTATTTTTTAAATCGTCTGATTTTTTAATGGTAGCGATATAGTTTGTCATAGATTTTGATTTATTTGAATCAGAAGGTATGGGAATCATTATTGACCTTAAGTCCTTTATCGAGACCCTAGGTCTTCCTATACCCGTTATCAAATGAACAATCTGCCCATATACGAAATCCGATCTCAAAATTGCGCTAAGCATTCTTTCATTAATAATTTCTTTATTTGGTCTAAATACAACACATTCAGAAGAACAATAACCGTTATCATCATGGGTTACAGCGACACATTTTCTCAGGTTTGGCCTCATTTTTGAAAACAATACGTCACCTTTTTTGTACTTTTTAACTGTACTTTTAATCGAATTTGTTGGAGTGTGTATCTGGCTATATATTTCGCTGTTAGATTCAATATTAGCAAGCCCTGTGTATAAAATTGTCTGGTCAGGGATTTCTTTGGCAGGAAGCAAGGGTTCGTTAATTTCTAAACATAGTTCTGTAAGTTGTACCAATTTATTTCTATGTTTCTTGAGTGTGTTCCTCACAATCTCCCTAGAGTAGTGATGGAATGCAAAATCTAATCGAAATGAAGGCATCCCATCACCTTGAAATGTTTCATAAATGTTTGATACATAACATGAATTTGAAGGATGAATTTTGTGGCCTTTTATGTGACGATTCCATTGTTCTTGTATGGCGACAAGATCATTTTTTAATACCTCTTGTCCAGCATTATCATAAATATAATCTTCGTCGCCATTATTCTTTTTTCCAACATTTTCAGCCAGCGCAAAAAAAGTATTAAAATTTGTGTCTTGGTTACTAACTTTTCTCATTATCAGTATTGATGATTCAACAGAGGCATAAGGCATAAATGTTGTAGCAGGAAGGCTTACTACTGCCAGAAGTTGAGATTGATGGGTAATTAATTTTCTTACATCTTCATTGGATACGTGGTTTAGTACACCATCATCAATAATGATTGCCAAATATCCGCCAACTTTTAGAAATTGTAAGCAACGCTCGATAAAAAGTACGCCACGCCTCCTAGATGATTTGCCCACACCTAATTCATACTGAAGAAGACCTTTCGAATCAGAATAGTCACTTCCAAACGGTGGATTAGTGATAATCGCATCAAATGTATTTTTGTATTTATTGGCATCCATTCCTAACGTACCACCATTAGGCAGATAAATAGATTTATAAATTTTGCATCCATGCATCTCTAAATTTATTCCGCTCACCCAAGCAAGCCGTTCATCAATTTCAAATGCGGTAAAGTCATTAAATTCTGAGCAATTCTTTACCAAGTTAATTAGAAATCCACCAGTCCCAGATGCTGGATCACAAATTGAGCCAGAAGTTAATGTACAAATTAAATTTGACATAAAGCTAACAACTGGACTCGGTGTGAAAAACTGTTGATTATCCCCCTTTTCAAAAATATCTTTAATCATTTCTTCATAAATCAGACCCCTTACGTCACCGGAAATGTTATTAAGTCCATACCTAGACAAATAATCAAAAACAGAAAATATGCACTGATTATTCAGGTTAATTTTTTCATAATTGGCTGGTGGTGTAACTGGTAAATGTGATAGAAATTCTTTGTATAAGACTCTGACCTTCTTTGCAAATACATCTACGTCTTGCATGAAGGTGTTAAGTTCACCGTTGAAATTAACATGAAGAAGAAACAATTTAGTCAATTCATCAAATCGCTCTATAATGCTACTTCTTCCATCGTAGTCTCGAACAATACGATGGGTTTTAGCGATCAAACGCTTAAGATCGGCAACCGTGCTTAACTCAAATGCATCTTTTACATTGTTGGAGCGAGGTGCAACTTTTGGTTTGACGGTTCTTTTTATGGCATTAAGCTCATCTTCTGAGAAAAGCCTATAGTTACTACCTGGATCTCTCACGCAATCTATCTTCCCTGCTTTATCCCAGTTTCGAAGTGTTTGGGGGGTTAAACCAAGATATGTTGCTGCTTCATCAACGGTGTAAAATTTGCTCATGGCCCATCCTTATAAAAAACGCGACGATATTGTCGTCATATTTACAAGGATAAAGTCTTCTGTCAAGTGGTAATTTCTACAAATTTGAATTTGGAGGACCATAGGAAGCGCTGAGGAATGAAACGCATCAATCGCGAATGATGCACCCTCTTTGTCGGCACATCTATTTTCTTGCTACCACGCGCCGCGCCTATCGTAATGCACACAGTCTTGAGGGTTCAAAAGCCCAAACGACGAATACGACTTACGCCCAAACCCAGACATTGCGCTGCCTTTCCCTGCGGATGCCGGACCAGATCGGACACGATATTGGTGTCGGGCAGGTGGGTGTAACTGTCCATGCTCACAAATCTATATCATCTTCTGCGGGCTGATCTTCGATTTCAGGGAAATCTTCGTCCAAGGGTTCCAGAGTCGCCAAGATTGCGAGCAAGGATGGTTTTTTTAGGGGTTCTATAATCAATCGCTCCCCTACTTTGTGAATCATGGCCTCTTCTCCGGGCAATTCAAACTCACGCGGAATGCGTAACGCTTGGTTACGGCCATTACGAAATAGGCGGACGGGGCGTCCATCTTGTTTGTTGACGGGGTTTTCTGTATACATGAGGGCTAGTTCTCGCTGTTGGCCTATGTCACAGCATAGGCTAACATGACTTAGACCGTCAATGCAGCCATTTTAATAAAGGACCGTAGGGCGCAATAGCGGCTCCCGCAGCGTATTGCGCCGAATGGATAAAAAGAGCAAAAGCTTGAACGGGCAACTGCTTTATTGTTGCCCGAAATTACCGCTGTTCGCATATAATAGGCTTTTGGGAGGAAGAGACAAATGTCAAAACTTGACCGTGCCAAAGAGCAGATTGCCTACTTAAAACTTTGGCTAGGCATTTTGATCGCCACCATGATAAGTCTCACGGGTTGGCTTATTTCAAATTTCCAACAGGTACATTGGTCGCTTGTTCTGGCCGCTATTTCATCTTTGCTGATAATCAGCCTTGGTGGCTACCGTATTCATAGGCGTATCGAAGAAAAGATCACATCACTTGAGGAGTTGTAAAAATGACTACCGTTATTGCCTTAGTTCTTATTGCAGCAGCAGTATTTATTACATATCTTGCACTTGATGCTGCAAGTAAAACAGGTGGATAGAATATCCCAAATTTTATGGGATTTTCATTCGTATGTACTTTGCTCGCGGCGAACATCCACCTCCGCACTTTCATGTCTACTCAACGCCGGACGGGATTTGTAATCCCGTCCGCAATGTTTTGTGCTTTACCCCTGACATCAAGGGTGATACGAAACGGAAGCGGCGGGGTTACAAACCCCGCCGCGCTTCGGCATTGTCTCTTTCGGATTAATCCAACCAATTCTCAACCCGTAAACCCGGCACTCGATTAAATTCCCGCAGATTGTCCGTGACTAAGATTGCATCCAACACCAACGCATGGGCGGCGATCAGAAAATCATTGTAGCCTATGGGTTGTCCTATGCGTTGAAGTATGGCTCTGATGCGTCCGTAGTGGAAATCTGCCGGGGTTGCATAGGGCAATATATCAAGCCCAGCCAGTACCTTTTCCAATTGCAAGCCCAGTTTCGCAGAGCCTTTCTTTTCCACACCATAGCGCAACTCGCTGACCACAATCAGGCTGGTGCAGACATGGGTTGGGTCAACCTGAGCCAGACATTGCGCCGCCTGTCCTTGTGGATGCCGGACCAGATCGGACACGATGTTGGTGTCGAGCAGGTGGGTGTAACTGTCCATGCTCACAACGCTATATCATCTTCTGCGGGCTGATCTTCGATTTCAGGGAAATCTTCATCCAGGGGTTCCAGAGTCGCCAAGATTGCGAGCAAGGATGGTTTTTTTAGGGGTTCTATAATCAATCGCTCACCTTCCTTGTGAATCATGGCCTCTTCTCCGGGCAATTCAAACTCACGTGGAATGCGTAACGCTTGGTTACGGCCATTACGGAATAAGCGGACGGGGCGTCCACCTTGTTTGTTGACGGGGTTTTCTGTATACATGAGGGCTAGTTCTCGCTGTTGGCCTATGTCACAGCATAGGCTAACATGACTTGGATCGTCAATGCGGCCATTTTAATAAAGCCGTCAAAGCTGCGATAATTTGAAGAAAAAATATTTTCCCATGCCCTTCTATTTCAAACCATTAGAACAACAAATCCCCCAATCCCTGCGCAAAGACCAGCACCGTTTTAGGCGCACACTGGACAAGCTCAAGGCTGACCAAAAAGCCGACAGGGACATTGCCAAGCCATTCGCGGATTTGCAAAGCCGCCTGACCGAATCCCTCGCCGCGAGAACGGCAAGGGCAAATAGCATCCCGGAATTGGAATACCCCGGCGACTTGCCGGTTGCGGAACGCAAAGACGATATTCTCAAGGCGATTTTGGAAAACCAAGTGGTGATCGTCTGTGGCGAGACCGGCTCGGGCAAGACGACGCAGTTGCCGAAGATTTGCCTGGAAGCGGGCCGTGGCGTGGCGGGTTATATCGGCCATACCCAACCGCGCCGCATCGCCGCCCGCAGCGTGGCGAACCGCATTGCCGAGGAACTAAGGCAGCCATTAGGCAAGGCAGTCGGTTTCAAGATTCGTTTCAGCGACCACACCAGCTCGGAAAGCCTGATCAAGCTCATGACCGACGGCATTTTGCTGGCGGAAACCCAAAATGATCGATTTTTAGATCAGTACGACACGTTGATTATCGACGAGGCGCATGAACGCAGCCTGAACATCGACTTTCTGCTGGGCTATATGAAATGGCTGTTGCCTAAGCGGCCCGATTTCAAGTTGATTGTCACTTCCGCGACCATCGACCCGGAGCGCTTTTCGCGGCATTTTAATGATGCGCCGATTATCAATGTGTCGGGGCGCACGTATCCCGTGGAAATCCGCTACCGGCCCGTGGTGGTGGAAGAGGATGATGTCGAAGACGAAACTTCCAACGAATTGCAAAGGGGCATTCTGGCGGCGGTCGATGAACTGCACCGGGAATCGACTGGCGACATTTTGGTGTTTTTGATTGGCGAACGGGACATACGCGAGACCGCCGAGTCCTTGCGCAAGCATCATCCGGTGGATTGCGAAATCTTGCCGTTATACTCGCGCCTTTCCAACGCCGAACAAGAGCAGATATTCAAGCCGCATAAAAAACGCCGCATCGTGTTGTCCACCAACGTGGCGGAAACCTCGCTCACCGTGCCGGGCATCCGTTCGGTGATTGATGCGGGTCATGCCCGCATCAGCCGATACAGCCATCGCAGCAAACTGCAACGCCTGCCGATTGAAAACATTTCCCAAGCCTCCGCCAATCAACGCGCCGGACGGTGCGGGCGCATCGGGCCGGGTGTGTGCATACGGCTTTATTCGGAGGCGGATTATTTGACTAGGCCGGAGTTCACCGAGCCGGAAATCCTACGCACCAATCTTGCCGCCGTCATCCTGCAAATGAAGGCATTGGGCTTGGGCGATCTGGAGGATTTCCCTTTCTTGGAGCCGCCCGATGATCGCATGATCCGCGATGGTTTGCGCACCTTGCAAGAAATCAACGCCATCGACGACAAACGCAAGCTGACCGAGATTGGCAAAAAACTCTATAAACTTCCGGTGGACCCGCGTTTGGCTAGGATTCTGTTGGCCGCGTCCGATGAAAACAGCCTGACCGAAGTGGCCATCATCGTGTCGGCTTTGAGTCTGCAAGACCCGCGTGACCGGCCCTCGGACAAGGCGCAAGCGGCGGACCAGAAACATGCCCGCTTCAAGGATGAAAACTCGGATTTCATGAGTTATTTGAAAATTTGGACGGAATTCCAAGAGCAAAAGAAACATCTTTCCAATAGCAAATTCCGCCAATGGTGCCATACCAACTTTTTGTCTTACCTACGGCTAAGGGAATGGGAGGATATACATCAGCAAATCATGCAAGTCGCCAAAGGGGAGTTGGCTTTGCGCTTCAATATGGCCCCGTCGTGCTATGGGGAAATCCATAAGCCCTTGCTGACGGGCTTATTATCCAATGTTAGTTTCAAACAAGAAGGGTCAGAGTATTTGGGCGCTCGCGGTTTGAAATGCCAAATCTGGCCGGGTTCCTCCTTGTTTAAAATCCGGCCCAAATGGATCATGTCTGCCGAGCAAGTTGAAACCACTAAAGTATTTGCGCGTACTGTCTCAAGAATCGAACCTGAATGGGTGGAAAAATGCGGCACGCACCTAGTCAAGCGAACTTATCACGATCCGCATTGGGAGAAGAAAGCGGCCCGCGCCGGGATATTGGAAAAAGTGACGTTGTTCAGCCTGACGATCACCAATGGTCGGCGTGTGCCGCTGGAAAATGTCGATCCGAAAATGGCGCGGGAAATCTTCATCCGTTCCGCGTTGGTGGAAATGGAATATGACAGCAAAGCGCCATTCTTCATGCATAACCGCGAATTATTGGCGACCGCAGATTATCTGCAACAAAAAGGCCGTCGCGTGGACTTGGTGGCTGACGAGGAATGGATATACCAGTTTTACGACGGGCGCATCCCACCGGAAGCGGTCAGCGGAGTAAGTTTCGAGGTTTGGCGAAAAAAGGCGGAAAAAGCCAATCCCAATCTGTTAAAAATGACCCGCGAGGATATTACCCGCAAGGAAGAGGAAGGGCTGGACAATAAAAATTTCCCTGATGAAATCAAAATCGGCACTATTCGAATAAGACTGGAATACCGTTTCGAGCCGGGCCATGAGGACGATGGCGTATCGGCGATTATTCCTTTGCATCTACTGAACCAATTGTCAGCGGAGCCATTTGCTTGGCTGGTGCCCGGTTTGTTGCGGGAGAAAGTGGTGGCGATGATTAGAAACCTGCCCAAGCAAACCCGCAAGCACTTTGTCCCTGCCCCGGATTATGCCGACAAAGTGCTGCCGCAACTGGATTTCGGCCACGGCAAATTTACCCGGCAAATCAGCGAGGCACTGCGGCGCATCGAAGGTTTCACCATTCCCGAAAAGGAATGGAGCGAGGACGGCATACCCGTGCATTTGCGGATGAACTTCGCGCTGGTGGATGAGGCGAACGTCGTTATTGCCCGCTCCCGTGATTTGAACGAGATGAAACAAAGGCATGAATCGGCGGCAGGGGAAAACTTCGAGGAATTGGCGCAAGAGGAATTGTCCATCACCGGCAAGAAGGCATGGGATTTCGGCGATTTGCCAGATAGGTTCCAGTCCGGCCAAATCCACGGCTTCCCGGCCTTGGTGGACGAGGGCGATACAGTGGGTTTGCGGGTATTCGACGTGCAAGAAAAAGCCGCCGCCGCCCAAGAACGCGGTTTGGTGCGCCTGTTCCGTCTCTCCATGATCCAGCCATTGAAATACCTGCGAAAAAATCTGGTCATTTCCGCTACCGCCGAACTGGCCTACCGGCAATTGCCCAAACACCCCTTTTTATATCCTGAATTCCAAGCCAGCAGGGATTTGCGCGAAGATGTGTTGGACCGGATCATGGCGGCGCTGTTTCTGGACGGCCATCCCGACATTCGCACCCAAGCGGCCTTTGACCGGCGGCTGGAAGAAGGCAAGAGCGAAATGGTCCCCATCGGCAGCGCCAACGCCAAACTGGCAGATGAAATTCTCAACCTCCATGCCGAGGTGTCGCGCAAACTAAAAACCCGCAACGACTCTGCCGCCATTGATATGCGCGGTCAATTGGAGTTATTGGTGTATTCCGGGTTTATTGCCGCCACGCCTTATCCGGCATTAAAGCAAATACCCCGTTATCTCAAAGCCATGCTTTACCGCTTGGATAAATCTGCCCAAGACTTGAACCGTGACATGAAATTGGTTGCAGAGATAACCCTGTTTTGGAAAAAATATTGGGATCGGGTGAAATTGGGCAAGGATAAAATAACCCCGGAACGGGATGACTTCCGCTGGATGTTGGAAGAGTTTCGGGTATCCCTATTCGCACAACCCTTGAAAACCCTTTACCCGGTTTCGGCAAAGCGCTTGGATGAGGCGTGGGGGAAGAAATTGAAGGATTAGTGATTTCCTCAACGAGGGGGCCGGCAATGGGCGCACCCAGCAGATGCGCCGCATTCTGGCCCAATTGAGCGCGTATCCACGGATTTTTCGCGACCCATTGGCCCACGTCGGCAAGAATGGCGTGATTGATGGGCATCGCCAGACTGGTTGCGATAAGCCCTCCCCAGAGGAAGGCAAAGAGGAACAACCACGGTGATTCGCGCTCCCGCCTATCCAGCCACCAAAGAATGAGCAGTGGCACCACCGAGCATACACTGGCGGCTGCCAAGCTAAACAGGAAAACTTTCGCTGCATCCGGGCGCATGCCGCTCAACAACGCGCTTAAAATCACGACGGCAAAACCCAGTAAAGCAAGTAAGCCAGCCGACAGGGCCAGCGCAATATTCCGGTGACGCAAGGGCGAGCCGATGATTAGCCGCCTGTTCTGATCTGATAATGAGGGCATCACATTCATATGGCAAGGGGTGCGAACGGTTTCCCGAACGTGGTTAAAAATGGGCTACCAGCTTAAGGCGGGGCAGGTTAAGCCGTTCGTGGTGAGCCCTTCGACAAGCTCAGGGCGAACGGTTAAGCCTTGATCGTGGCCCGCCTTAAGTTGGTAGCCAAAAAATCAAAGGTTCCCGGCTGGCTAAACTACAAACTGTGGCACGCCATCCCGGAACGACCAGTCAATGTCATGGTTTTCCGTGATGGTAATCAGCACATTCGCAGGTGGAATGCCCGGATTCGCGGCAAGGTTCTCCACGACTTGTCTGTAAAACGCCTGTTTCGCTTTATTCGACCGTCCGGCCCGCATGACCAAGTGCATCATCACCCGGTCGTCAACACGTTCTTGCAATTGCAGGCAATCGGAATCCAGTTGGTGGATGATCTGGTAACGGTCATCCAGCGGAAACCCCATGGTTTCAATCACGGCGGAATTGATGCCATCGGCGACGGCTTTAATGTATTCAGGCGATTTGCCTTTGAGTAGCGAAATGGTGACTAGGGGCATAAAAATTCTCGGTTTTGTCTATGGTTCATGATGCTTTTGAAATCACCTCGGAAGCCCACTGATTAAGGCTCAAACCGTGCGCCTCCGCCATCATTGCCGCCCGGGCATGAATTTCGGGCGGGACACGCAGCATGAGTTTGCCAGAATAAGGCTTTTGCGGGGGACGGCCTAGTTTCTCACAGGTTTTAAGGTAGTCGTCCACGGCCTCTTCAAATGCCGCGCGCAACTCTTTGACTGACTCGGCATGAAACCCGACGACATCATTAATACCTGCAACGTGGCCGATAAAGCAAGCGTCTTCATCACTATATTCAATTCGCGCCGCGTAGCCTTTGTAACTCATAGTATTCAAGGTTTTACTCCTGCATTCACTAAAGAGAGCCTGAGCGTACTCACAGACTGCCGCACAGCCACTAAATTAAAGCTGTAGCCCGGATGAAGCCGCTTTGCGGCGTAATCCGGGGTGGTCGCGGCCCGGAATCCCGTATTCCGCTTTCCCCCCTCGACTTCGCTCAGGACTGGCTTCATACGGGCTACATTGCTTATGTCGGGTTAGGTGATTTACAACAAAGAACATCCCAGAAAGCATGGCTCAATGACTGTTTCATCGGCTAGGGTGTTTCCTTAAGCAGGTTTCTTTGAGGCATTGATTTGCGGGCGGCAATGATGCAACATTGCTGAGATATTCCGAC
>CAIODU010000142.1 GCA_903857165.1 uncultured Methylococcaceae bacterium
AGTTGCACGGCGAAGGAACAATAAGAAGGTCTCACGCAACGGCGCAACGACGCAACGTTAAGAGCAAAGCATTAATTCAACAGCACTCGGCCCTGATCCTCCTTTGCATGTTCTTGTGGGCATCCAACGCCCATGCGGCAGGTCAGACACCGATTCTGATTCTCCATTCCTACTCCGAGGAATACCCTTGGACGCGAAGGCAGCACGAAGGATTCTTAGATGCATTGACTGCCGACCCTACTGTGCTGCCGATCTACGAGGTGGAGCACTTGGACACCAAGCGCAGGGAATATGACGACCACTATGGCAATCAGTTCGCGGTCTACCTGCGCTTTAAATATAGCCGTTATCGGCCTGCCTTGATTTATGTCACCGATGATGACGCATTGGTGTTCGCCTTGAAATTTTTCAACGAACTTTTCCCCGGCGTCCCCATCTTCTTCTCCGGCATCAACGACTATAGTGTCCGGGATAAACTGGACCCGGCGCGACAAACCGGGGTGTTCGAGAAAAAAGATATCTCCACCGACTTGGCTGTTCTATTGCGCATGGACCCCAAGCTCCGCAGCATCATCTTGGTCGGCGACGGCAGCAGCACCTATCAGGCCATTGAGAAAGAGGCCCATGCCAATTTGGAAAATAGCTCCAGCATCAAAACGATTTTCATCGCGGAAAAGCGTTTTGACCTAGTGCTGGAACAACTTCAAGCGCAACCGCCGGGTACTTACCTGTTCCTCACCACGGTAGGCGGCTGGACCGATGTGGACGGCAAAAACCTGCTGTTGTCGCAAACCATCCCCAAAATTGTCGAGCTTAACCGGTTTGTGATCCTGAGTATGGAAGATGTCTATCTATTCAAGGGCGTACTTGGGGGTTTTGTCACTAGCGGTTGGCGGCAGGGGCAGCGTGCGGGTCAACTGGCCTTATCCTATTTGCATGGCACACCCATGGTACAACTGCCGCCGTTGATGGAAAGCCCCAATGAATATATCTTCGCAGAGGACGTATTGGAGCGACACCGGCTGAAGTTGCCCGGTGAAATTTTGTCAGTTTCTAAGATGCTGAACCAAAAACCTAGTTTCTACCAACGCAACAGAACCCTCGTCATCGCTACCCTTGATGGGCTTGCCCTCTTGCTGTTCTTTGTGGTGTTGTGGACCCTGGCCGTCATCTCGCGGAAAAACCGCACAATCCGGCAAAGCGAGAAGCAATTTCGGGAAGCCCAGCGGGCGGGGCGCGTGGGTAGTTATGTGTTTGACATCATGGCGGACTATTGGAAGGGTTCCGACGTTCTCTATGAAATCTTTGGGGTTGGGCGAGACCATCTGCGCACCTTGGAGGGTTGGCTTTCACTCGTCCATGAAAGCCAACGATCTGACATTAAAGCTTATTTTCTAGACATCGTTGAACGGCATGAGCGTTTCGACAAGGAATACCGACTCGTCAATGGCAGCGACGGAGGCAATCGCTGGGTATTGGGAATGGGGGAAGTGGAATACGATAGCGAAGGCAAGCCCATGCGCTTGTTTGGGACGATCCAAGACATCACCGAACGCAAACAGGTTGCTGATGCACTGCAACAGCTCAATGATACGCTAGAACAGCGTGTGCAGCAGGAGTTGGCCGAAAATCGCGAGAAAGACCACTTGATCATCCAGCAATCCCGTTTTGCGGCAATGGGCGAGATGATAGGCAATATTGCGCATCAATGGCGGCAACCGCTCAATACCTTGATGTTGACTCTGGCCAACATTGAGGATGCCTTCCATTACAATGAGTTGACGGGCGAATACCTCGGTACGCAGGTTGCAGACGGCAAGCTACTCATCCAAAAAATGTCATCCACCATTGATGACTTCCGCAACTTTTTCCGTCCCCACAAGCAAGCCAAGCCGTTTAGCGTGACCGAGGCCATCAGGGAGTCCATCTCCCTAGTATCCGCCAGTTTTCGCAGTCATACTATCGATATCGGACTGGAAGCGGACGAGGATGCTATTATTGAGGGCTTCCCCAATGAATTTTCCCAAGTATTGATAAATTTATTGATCAATGCCAAGGAGGCGATACTCGCAAACCAAGTGACGAATGGCAGGGTCAGCGTATGTTTGACCGTTGTCGGTCAGTCTGCCACAGTGTCCATCGCCGATAATGGTGGAGGCATACCCGTGGGCTTGTTGGGAAAAGTATTTGAACCTTATTTTTCAACTAAGGAAATGGGTACGGGGATCGGCTTGTACATGTCAAAAATGATTATTGAAAAAAGCATGCACGGGCATCTCAGCGTACATAATCAAAATATCGGAGCGGTGTTCACCATTCAATGCCCGCTTTCCGACAATCAGTCAGGGCGAACATATGACAACACAATTGACCGAAACTGATGATGATACCGAGTGGCTGAAGGAATTACGCATACTCTATGTCGAGGACGAAGAAGGCATCCGGTTGCAACTGGGGCAATTTCTAAAACGCCGCGTCCAGGATGTCATGATCGCCCACGATGGACGGGAAGGCTTGGCCTTGTTTGCCGAACATAAGCCAGATATTGTCATCACCGATTTGTTGATGCCGAACATGAACGGGCTGGAGATGACGGAAGCCATTTTGAAAATCAATCCGCGCACCCCGGTAATCATCACCACCGCGTTCAACGAGATCGATTACCTGCTCAAGGCGATTGACTTAGGTGTGGAAGCCTATGTGATCAAACCCATTCAAACCGAGCGCCTGACCCGTAGCCTGTTCAAGTGTGCGCGTAATCTCAGTTTTGAAGCGGCGTACCGAAAAGGCAACCAATTGTTGCGGCTGATACTGTCTAGCCTGAACGAGGCGGTATTCATCATCAATGCCGAAACCAAGCAACTGACTTATTGCAACCAGATGGCAGAAACCTTGTTTGGCTATACGCAACCTGAATTGATAGGCCAGATGGCGGGAATATTATATATCGACCAAGGCCATCTCCAACGTTCGTTCGCCGATATCCTGAAAACCTGCGTCGATTCTGGCAGTTACGAATGTCAGGGTCGTTTGCGGCGTAAGAATGGCGAGATTTTCCCTTGCGAGCATTCGGTGCGTCCGATTATTGATGCTTCTGCAACAGAACCAATGCAACTCGTTTACGTTGTCAGGGATATCACGCTGCAAAAACGCGCTGAAAATGTATTCCTTGAACACCAGGCTCAGTTGGACTTTCTTGCCAATCACGATCCGCTGACCGGCTTGAGCAACCGCCGATGCTTTCAAGACCGGCTAAAGACTGCGTTGGCAAGGTCGCGGCGGCTTAAAACCAAGCTTGCCGTGTTGTTTATAGATTTGGACAAATTTAAACCGGTCAATGATCGTTTTGGGCATGAGGTGGGTGATGATTTGCTGAGAACCGTGGCCGGACGTTTGTCATTAATCGTGCGCGAACAAGATACTTTGGGGCGTTTTGGCGGTGACGAGTTTGTGTTGGTTATTGAGGATGTGCGGGATTTGTCAGCCGTCACGCAGGTGGCCGAAAAGCTGATCCGCGCACTGGATGATCCTTTCGAGATAAGTGGGCATCAATTATGCGTTGGTGCCAGTGTTGGCATTAGCATGTTTCCGAGTTTCACCCAAACAGACACCGAGGATAGCGAGTCTTTGATCCACCGTGCCGACCAAGCCATGTATCGGGCCAAATTGCACGGAGGCGACGGCTTCTGCCTGTATGAAGGAGACACGGAGGAATTCACCTGCTAAAGCCAGCAGGGTTAAGCGGAAATGAATTGTCCACGAAAATCACGAACAATTCCTCCGCAAATCACCTTGCCAAGCTGGGGCTTGGCGTTCCTTCTAGGAGCGCCAAGCCCCGGCTTGGCCTTTGGATGGGATGTTCTTCATTGAATATCACCTTAGTAGCCATTAAAAAATAACTTGTACTTTTTTCTGTAACATTTTGGGCAAAACGTCTAGCAATTGATGCTAAAAAGTCCATGTAATTATTTAACGGTTACTTAGTACCATGAAACGTTTGCGGACCATCCTTCTGGTGACAATTGCCTATTGGGTGTCGGCGCGTCTGGGTTTGCTGCTGGCAATTCCGCCCGGCTATGCCACCGCTGTTTGGCCACCTTCGGGGGTGGGCCTGGGCGCAGTCTTGATTTGCGGGTATTGGGTGTTGCCTGGCATCTGGCTGGGTTCTTTCTTGGCCAATGTCCAACAAGCTTTAGACGGACACGCTTTTCTTCCATCTTTGCTATTGCCTACGGGAATATCTTTAGGTGCCGCCGCCCAAGCAGCCGTATCTACCTATCTGGTCCGGCGTTTTGTAGACCATTGCTGTGCATTGGTCGAAGATCGCGATATCTTCAAGTTTTTTTTATTGGGTGGTCCCGTTGGATGTTGCATCAATGCGTCCATCAGCGTCACCCTGTTGTTATTGCTCGGCAAAACCAGTCTAACGGGTTATGCCCTCAACTGGCTTACCTGGTGGGCGGGCGATACCATCGGCGTGATGATTTTCACACCCCTGATGTTGGTTCTGTTTGGCAAGCCTGGAGCCATCTGGAAAATGCGCCGGCGTACAGTGGCATTGCCCCTGTGCCTCACTTTTGCATTGGTCACAGCCGTCTTTTTCAATGTTCGCGAAGATGGGCAACAACGGCGGCAGCAAGAATTCCACCGACTTGCCGATTTAGCCATCCATAACATTGAAGACGAGTTTCAACGTTACCAGATTGCCTTGGATTCTTTACGGGGCATGTTCGATAGCTCGCAAAGCATTACTCAGGAGGCGTTCCATATTTTTGCCAAGCAGTTGACCAGCCATGTCAACGGCTTGCAGGCAGTGGAATGGGCGCTGCATGTCCCCAACAGCCAGCGTGGCCTATTCGAGAGCGAACAAAAAAATGCCGTCGATAGGGTTTTCTCGATTCGTGAACGAAATGCCGCCGGCCAATTGCAGCCGGCGGCAGACCGGGACGAGTATGTGGTGGTGACTTATATCGAACCCATGGATGCCAACCGCCCGGCCTTGGGTTATGACCTGGCATCGGAGCCCAAGCGCCGCATGGCACTGGAACGCGCCCGCGACACCAACCAGTTATCCGCCACCGCCCCCATCGAACTCGTCCAGGAAACCCGGCACCAGTCCGGGGCTTTATTGTTTCTGCCAGTGTATGACCCCCAAGCGCCGTCTGCTACCGTCGAACAACGCCAGTTGGCTTTGAAAGGCTACGTCCTAGGCGTATTGAGGGTTGGCGATGTGATGGACACCGCTTTGTCATTCTTAGGCGGAGAGCGCAAAAAACTGCGCTTGCGCTTGTCCGACGAAGATGCCGACGTGGCAGTCCAAGCTTTTTTTGCCGACCTTGGTTTCTCCACCCAATCGGAATTACTGGCGCAACAAACCCTAAATTGGGGGGGGCGTGACTGGCTATTGGAAATTTCCGGCCGATACGAGGATTTCGGCCAGACTTTGGCAACTTGGTATGTTCTGCTCGGTGGCATGTTGTTCTGCGGAATGTTAAGTGGTTTTTTGCTGATCTTGACCGGGCGGACTCTTCAGGTGGAAGCGATTGTTTTGGAGCGGACCCAAGCACTGACAGACAGAAACACGCAGTTGGGTCAGGAGATTGCCGACCGCCAACGCACAGAAGCCGCACTTCGTGTCAGCGAGGAGCAATTTCGGCTGATTATCCGTAAATCCCCGATACCCTTTGCCATTAACAACATGAAGGGAGTCATCGAAATGTTGAATGACCGGTTCATTGAAGCCTTCGGCTATACCTTGGAGGATATACCCAGCTTGGATGCTTGGTGGAAACTGGCATATCCCGATGAGGCATACCGGCGGCAGGTGTCAACTGACTGGCTGGATGCAGTGGCAAGCACTAAGGGCGAAGGAATGGATATCCAGAGCGATGGCATCCGTATCATTTGCAAGGATGGAAGCCAGCGAATTGCTGATATTCGAGGCGTGTTCATCGGCGAGCGACTACTGGTGATGCTTAATGACATCACCATGCGCAGAGTTATAGAAGATGAGTTAAAGAATGTGAACGAGTCTCTGGAACAGCGCATCCGCGAAGAAATCGCCAAAAGCCATGAAAAAGACCATTTGATTATCCAGCAGTCCCGCTTCGCCGCCATGGGCGAAATGATCGGCAACATCGCCCACCAATGGCGGCAACCTTTGAATGCCTTGGGCCTTACCTTGGCCAATCTACAGGATGCCTATGAATACAACGAATTGACCGGCGAGTATTTGCTTGGGCAAGTCAAAGTTGGCAATCAATTGATCCAGAAAATGTCCACCACCATTGACGACTTCAGGCATTTTTTCCGTCCTAGCAAGGAGCGGCAAATCTTTAGCGCCAAGCAAGCCATAGAGGAAGCCATGGCTTTGGTGTCTGCCAGTTTCAACAACAATAACATTAGCCTCGAACTGGAAATTGTCGATGACGCATTGATCCAAGGTTTCCCTAATGAGTTTTCTCAAGTATTGTTGAACCTGTTTGCCAATGCTAAAGATGCGATCTTGGCAAGGCGCATAAGCAAGGGAAATGTGAGAATCAAAATTGCAATGGATGGTTCCTGGGTCACGGTGACAATGGCCGACAATGGCGGGGGGATACCCGACACGGTACTCGGGAAGATATTCGAACCTTATTTTTCGACTAAGGAGATGGGTACTGGGATAGGGCTTTACATGTCGAAAGTGATTATTGAAGAAAGCATGAAAGGCCATCTTGACGTGCGCAACTACGAAAACGGGGCGGAATTTTCCATCCGCTGCCCGTTGGGTCATGCCGTCAAAGCCACAGGCAAGTGATTCATTGAAGTTATTCACAGTGATGTAGAAGCCTGGAAGTAGGCCGGAATAAATCCGCCCCAGTGGGCGTTTCCGGCGAAGTAAGCCACACTTGACCTTGCACAGTTGCCGGAAACGCCCGTGAACGGGCTTATTCCGGCCTACGGGTCACTGCCATTAAGTTAAGATGCATTTAGCGTGAAATCAAGCCCTTGACGGAACGCCAAGCCCCGGCATGGCGCGGTACACCCTAATGCCAAGCTGGGGCTTGGCGTTCCGATAAACGCTTAACTTAATGGCAGTGGGCCTACCGGTGCGTAAGATCAGTAATCAGGTAATGCGTTGCTCTTAGCGTTGCGTCTTTGCGTGAGTAAAAAATTGTTGCCCATCCGCAAAGCCAAGCAGTACGGCGAGGAAGCAAAAAGAAGTCTCACGCAACGGCGCAACGACGCAACGTAAAAGCGGAAGTGATGGCAGCGTGGTAAGGATGTTTCGGCTATTGTTTGACAGCCTTGTCCGGCACACCTGAAAATAGCCATATTACCCACTGAATAAGGATTAAACGATGAAATTCGAGACCATTGCCGTGCATGGTGGCTATTCCCCTGACCCAACGACTAAAGCAGTCGCCGTGCCGATTTACCAGACTGTTTCCTACGCATTCGATGATACTCAACATGGAGCGGATTTGTTCGACTTGAAGGTGCAGGGCAATATCTACACCCGCATCATGAACCCCACCACCGATGTCTTGGAAAAACGGATTGCCGCCTTGGAGGGCGGCATTGGCGCACTGGGGCTTGCGTCCGGGGCAATGGCCATCACTTACTCGCTGTTGACGATTGCCGAAGCGGGCGACAACATTGTTTCGGTTGGGACGCTCTATGGCGGAACGTATAATCTGTTTGCCCATACGTTGCCGCAATGGGGTATTCAAGTCCGTTTTGCGGATTATCGTGACCCGGATAGCTTCAAACCGCTTATTGACGAAAAGACCAAGGCGGTTTTTTGCGAATCCATCGGCAACCCGTTAGGTAATATCGTCGATATCGCTGCGCTGGCCAAGGTCGCCCACGAGGCTGGGTTGCCGCTGATTGTGGACAACACCGTACCCACCCCTTATTTATGCCGCCCGATTGAACACGGCGCGGACATCGTGGTGCATTCACTGACTAAATATCTGGGGGGACACGGCACCACGCTGGGCGGTGCCCTGGTGGATTCCGGCAAGTTCCCATGGGCCGGAAATAAAATCCGTTTCCGCCGATTGAATGAGCCAGATGTCTCTTACCATGGTGTGGTTTTCACCGAAGCTTTGGGAGAGGCTGCGTACATCGGTCGGGCGCGGGTTGTACCCTTACGCAATACCGGCGGGGCTATTTCGCCATTTAATAGCTTCCTGAGTAAATATTCGGCCAACCCGTATCCGAAAATTACCGGATCAGCCCATTTTTGAAGCCTTTTTCCAAGGGATACAGCCATACGTCCTTGATGGGGACGCTCTGCGTGCCGGATGGGCCGAGCTTGCCCCGCCCCTGGGTCTGTCCTACATGGAGCCAGTTGGCCGCCCGGTAACACGCGCCGGTGAAGCGGTCTTTTTCGACAAAGGTTTCCAGCAGCAGCGGGCGGTAGCCATAGCGGTGCTGC
>CAIODU010000143.1 GCA_903857165.1 uncultured Methylococcaceae bacterium
CGGCGCGAAGGAACTCAAAACCATCAACGCCACATCGGGAAGCATCAGCAATGTCTGTCATCTCTCGTAAGCCATCAACAGTCGGGTATTGTGCTACGAGAACGATCTCTCTGCCTCAAAAAAAGGCCAAAGTCGAGTTGTTGGCTCTGTTTGTGTTCTGGCTGTGGCGGTTGGCCCGCGCCCATCCGGCAGTCACTTCAGGCAGGGTGGAAGCGGATGGCTTGGACCAAGCCTGGTTGAGTTGGATGACCCTGTGCTGGGTTGGGCTGACTTTGGCGCAAATGGCGATCACGGTGGCGGGCAACCAAGGCTGGCTGCCTTTGACTGGGATAACCTTCCCCTTTATTAGCTTTGGATTATCGTCTTTGTTGGTCAATGCGCTGTTTCTTGGCTTGTCACTGCATTTGCATCGGAGGCTATGATGGACGCGCCGCGCAAATCTTCTCTGTTCCGCTACGCCCACTGGATGCTGCTGGGCCTAGTCCTCGCACTGGGCTTTTCATTTTATCTGGGCAGCACGAAATTCGGCAAGAAGATCGAGGACACCTTCAGCGACCCGCATCGGCAAGCTGCCTTGGAAACCTTTGAACAGGCCATTGAATTCGCCGTCCCCGGCAAGGCTTACCCCGTCCCGACGACTTCGGCATTGCGGGAAAAATTTCCGCAGGCGGGAACGGATGCCTTGGATAGCCTGGCCGCAGACCTGCAAAGCCTCGGCGTCAAATTGAAAGCCTTAAGCCCCGCCAGCAAGCCACTGCGCTTTGTTCTGGGACGTTGGCATCCGGCTGGCAATTCCCCCCGTGCGCACGAAGAGGCGTTCGCTGCCGCGCACTGGCTCGTGCAAGGCCAAAGGCTGGAGAAGTTGGACTGGCCGGGACTGCGGAGGGCCAAGTCGGCCAGCCTGATGCAGGTGCCGGACAGCGTTTTTCAGCAAGACAACCCTTGGCGCGGGGCGGATGGCTGCGTCTATCTGCGCCCGGCTTCGGGTTCCGGTTGGCAGTATCTGGACGAGCGCCGCAGCAGCAAAGAAATATGCCCGGAGATGGCCCCGCCCGACACCGGCAAGACGCAGATTGCAGGCATTAGCCGTAATGCCGGGGTGATGGGCAAGGATGACCCGGCCTGGGGAATTCCCAATGATTTGGGCCTGCTGTTGGGTGGGTTGGATCGCATCCGTTCACCGTCTGGGACGGCCTACCAGATTTACACCCTCCAACCAGAGGCGGACGAGGCAACGGACACGCCAAAGCCCCACGGTCCCAACCGTATCCGTTTGCGCGGACGCGAGCGCGATGTCGGCTTCAACGTGTACCTCACGTTCAACCCCGCAACGCAAGCCTTGGCGCAACGTTGGGCGCGTTGCTACACGGGCGACCGCGCCGTCTGCGACGACCTGGGCTTGGACAAAAAAGACCCGCTGCGCAGCCTGTCGGCGGAAATGTACGAAAGCGCCCCCATGCGCATGGCGGCGGTGGCGGTTGTCGATGTCGCCAGCGGCAGGATCGAAGCCTTGGGCAGCGCCCACACGCCTTGCTACAAACAAGACCATAGCGGCATCGTTCACGGGTCGGAATGCCCGGATGCGCCGTTCAGGCCGCGCTACGACACTGACCGGCTGTACAACCATGCCTTGTACATGGACGCGATGCCGGCTTCCACCATCAAGCCCATCATGGCTTTGGCTTTCCTGCTGGATAACCCGGTTTATCGCAGCGGGCAGCCTTTGCAAGATTTGTGGCACGACTTGAAAACCTCCAACTCTGCGGACTTTTTAGACCGGCTGTTTTGCGGGGACGGCGTTTCAGCCCAAAAGTGGCGCTGGCAGGATTGCCACCGCCCGCAGAAAACCCAAGAAGTCGCCAACGCCCTAGGTTGGAACTTGGGCTGCGCTAGCAAAGACTCGACGGATTGCGCACGACTGGATGTGCTGTTCGGACGGCCTTCCGGGCGTTGGCCGGTGGAAGGCGCAAGGCCCATGGGCTTGGATTTGCTGTATGGAAGGCTGCTCACCGAACTGCCCGTGCGGGACCATGACGCGAACGCACCCGTGCATGACTGGGCCAAGGACGATGCCGAAGACACTGCCAGCGGTTTCCGCCTGATCCAAGCATTTCGCTTCGATGAAAGTTTTGCCAAATCCTGTAGCCGAGGGGATTTTTGCCCGGAATGCCCCGCCAAGCACAAACGCTGGCGGCGTTGCCGGGGCGTGGGCGGCACACTTGCCAACGAAGGCTGGGGCCAAGGCGAGGCGCGGGCGATACCACTGGCGGTGGCGGGTATGCTGTCACGCCTTGCCGACGCCGCCAACGGCGCGAAGACGCAGGCATTCCCGCATTTGGTCGACCATGTGGGCGACGCCCAAGGCCAGCCCCTGGCGCTGGCGGTGGAGCGCTACGCCGCACCGGAACCCATCAACATCGAACCAGACTTAGCCAAACTGGTGTTGCAAGGCATGACTAGCCACCAAACCGGCGGCACCGCCGACGATGCCTGCAAGAATGCCTTTGGGGCGGCGGCGGTTTGCGACCGGATAGACTGGATCGCCGGCAAGACCGGCACTCCGCCGTTCCGCTTCGACGGCAAAGGCGACACGCTGGCTGAGATTCGCAGGATATGTTACGCCAACGATGGAAAACCCAAGATCGAGTGCAACCTGATGCCGTTTAAATGGTATGTCGCCGCATTCAAGACCAGTGCGGAGCCAAACGCCCCGTATGACAAAGCCATTGCCGTGCTGAGCGAACGCAATTGGCGTGTTAAAAACGGCTTGGTGCAAGCGCCGGGAGATGCGGAGGTTAATTTGAGCGCCGAACTCGCGCTAAGGGTCATTAAAACTCTGCATCCGCCAGTCGTGGCGCAAGCCGCACCCGCCAAACCGAAGGTCAAGCCATGAAACTGAACCGCCAATTCGCCTCGCCCTGGCCCGCCGTGCTGGTGGAGATGAAGGATTTTGTGGAACTCGCAAGGCTCGCCGTGGGCGGAGGCTACCGACAAATGGAGGTGAACGTGAAAATCTCCAAATCCGTTCCGGTGGAATCTCTGACCTCCCAACCGGTCGGGCAATTTCGCCAGTGGCTGGAAACCATCCCCCGTTGCCAAAGACCCGCACGGGGGTTCTTTTCCACTCACAGCCAGCTTTTCCACCGAATCGACATTACAATTGAGAGGTAACCGATGTCATTGTCCGACCTGTTCAGCCGCCTCGTGGAGATGTTTGGGAGTGAAATCACTCCTCCCAAATTCCCTGGCGATGATATCTTCCCGCCCACGATAAACAAACCCAAACCCCCGCCGAAAAAATACGCCCCCCTACGCGATGCGGTGGAAAGCAAGCTGGAGCATCTGGTGCGCTATGAAATCCCCGAACACCGCGAACTCGCCAAGGATGACATGCTGGAATTGTATTACGTTGAAATCGAGTCCATGCCAGAAGGACAGGCGCTGCTTGATGCGTTCTGCAAGGAATTCAGCCCGGCTTCCCGGCAGCAATGGGTGCGCGATTTCTTGGGCGCGAACGCGACAGTGAAGCTGGATGGCTTTACCGGGGTGTACCGTAATGCCGAGTTGCCATCCACCGATCATCTCGACCAGCATTCGCAATTACTCAACCAAGGCACTCCGTCCGCCTATCGGGTCCATTTGTGGAGCAAATGGTCGCAAGCCACCCTGCCTAAACCCGGCAAAGGCAATGCCGTGGTTTTGCGCATCCACGACGCGCAAGGCGAGCAGGCCGGCATTCACCGCGAAACCTACCCGATCAAAATAGGCCGCCAAGGCGATATTACGGTATCCGGCACCTACGCCTCCACCCATCATTGTACTTTGCATTGGCATGGCGGGCAGGTCGAACTGGAAGACCATTCCACCAATGGAACCTGGGTTGACGGGGCCAAGCTGCACCGGCAAAGCAAGCTGTTAAGTCTGGGCAAACATAGCATCAAGCTGGGTAAAGGCCAAGGCGATAGCAAGGACTGGCCCGAGATCGAACTGGATATCCTTGCCGAAAAACCCCAAATCCACGCCACGCCGACTCCTGTCGTCATCAGTGATGCCACACCTATCGTCATCAGTGAAGTCACGCCTATCGCAGCGGATGCGCCAGTGCTGCTGGGGGTTTTGTCAGTGCAGGACGCCACCGGCAACCCGCACATCGACGTGTTGCGACTGCCCTTCAGTATTGGGCGCGGCACGAAATACGACTATGCAACCCCGTCTGCCCATGTTGGCGTGTCCGGCTCGTCCGGCCCGCACTTGGTCATTGAAGCGATCAACGGGGAAGGCGCGGAGGTATTGAACGAAGCCCGCAGCAAAAACGGCACGCTGTTGGGGGGTGTCTTGCAAGGCGGGCGGTTCCTCTGGCCCTTTGACGAGGAAATCACTCTTGCCCCCAAATGGAAGGACAACTCACCCGTCCGCATTTGCCTCAAACGCCCCGGATAATTGCCATGAATAGTTTCCCCTCCACGCCCACGCCAACCGAATCCGCCACGGCGGTCATGCCTTTGGACAAATGGACTGTCTACTGGGCTTGGCGCGGCGGTCTGGTTAGCGCCTTCGCATCTGCAACCGGAATATCCCATACCGTGAATGAAGACTGTTGCCTGCATTTCCCCTCCGCCGCCGCGCCAATGTTTTGCGCAGTGGCCGACGGGGTGGGCGGTGGAGCCTATGGTGAAGTGGCCAGCCATGCCCTAGCCCAGCATTGCGCGGCGGCTTCACGGGAGGTCTATCGGAATCCTGCCCGTCTCGTCGCTTGGCTGAAACAGGGCGATGCCGTGGTGCGCGAAGCCATCGCCCTCCGTAGCGACCAGCGCGGCGCATCCACCTTGGTGGCCGCTTGGTTCCTCTCGCCGGGCAAGGCCCACCTAAGCAACATCGGCGATTGCCGGGCCTACTGCTTGCGCCCTCGCTGGTTCGGCAAGGGCTGGCACATCAGGCAATTAACGCAGGATCAGACCTACGCCAATTTAAAGCGCAATCCGCCTCCTGGAGGCAGCCCCGGTGACCCCGCCTGCATGGCCGGTGTGGGCGCGGTTGGCGAACCTCCGGTCACCCCCGTTAGTCTGGGGGAAGGTGAGTTGTTGCTGCTGTGTTCGGACGGGCTGCACAAATTCGTGACCGATGCCGATTTGGCAACCATAACCGGGACGGGCCTGCGAGAAGGCTTGTGGCTGCAAGCAATCTGCCAGCGCCTAGTGGAAGCCGCCCAGCGCAACGGCAGCCATGACGACATCAGCGCGTTGTTGGTGCAACGCCGTCATTGGTTTGGCGCGAGGCGGGTTTATTGGCTGGCATTGCTGGCGGCATTATTGGCGGTTTGGAAGTGGTTGGTATAATCGAAGGTGAAGTGACGAGGCTTGCCAAAGCGTATGGAGTAAGCGAGGCAAGATTCGCCTCTCCCGGTGCTATTTCAATTTTAATCACGCCCGCTGGCCGCAACCGAAGAAACTAGAAAAATGAAACCATTGGGCAATTTTTTACAAACATTTAGCTTCGTCTTGGCTTTATCCGCCTTGACCGCACCGACGGCAACAGCTCGGACAGACGGGTACGACTCGGCGCGAGTGGAAACGGGCGAAAAGCGCATTGCCTTGGTGATTGGCAATGGCGCCTACGCGGAAAGCCCGTTGAGCAATGCGCTGAACGACGCCAAGGGCGTGAAGGCCGCGCTACAAAAACTCGACTTTCAAGTGATTTACTTGGAAAATGCCGATTTGGCGGAGATGGATGACGCCGTGCATAAATTCATTGCCCGCTTGCAACCGGACAGCGAAGGCTTATTTTACTTCTCCGGCCATGGCGCACAGGCGGACGGGGCGAATTATCTGATTCCACTCCGCGCCGACATTGCCAATAAAGGCGAGTTGAAAGCCCGCGCCTACAATGCCGGCATCGTGCTGGACAACATGCGCGAGCGTGGCAACCGGTTCAACCTCGTCATCCTCGACGCCTGCCGCGACAACCCGTTCAAAGGGTTTAAATCCGCCGTCGGCGGGCTAACCGGCATGTCCGGCCCGACGGGTACACTGATTGCGTTCGCCAGTGCCGAGAATACCCCGGCATCCAACAACAAGCGCGAAAACAACAGCGTTTACACCAAGCACCTGTTACGCCATATCGCTGAACCGGGGCTGAAGATCGAAGACATGTGGAAGAAAGTGCGGCAGGGCGTGAGCGAAGACACTGATGGTGAACAAATCCCTTGGGAAAACGGCTCGCTGATGGGGGATTTTTGCTTTGCCGGCTGTGCGGATAGGGCGGAGTCGGCAGCCGAGAAGAAATTAAGGGTGGCGGAGGACCGCATTCGGCAATTGGAACTCGAACGCCAACAACCCAAAACCGAGTCGGTCTATGGCATCGAAATGGTCAAGCTCCCCAGCGGCACGTTCCAAATGGGCTGCGGGCCGAAGGATGGAACATGCGACGACGACGAAAAGCCACCCCATCCCTTGACCGTGCCGGCCTTTGCGATGGCTAAGACTGAAATCACCCAAGGCCAGTGGAAAGCGGTGATGGGTTCTGCCCCGCCAGAGTTGGCGTTCAAAGACTGCGGCGAGGACTGCCCGGTGGAAAATGTATCGTGGGACGACGTGCAAAAATTCATTGTCAAATTAAACACCAAGACTGGCGGGCATTACCGCTTGCCTAGCGAGGCGGAATGGGAATACGCCTGCCGGGCAGGGCAAGCCACGCTGTATTGCGGCGGCAATGACCCGGACGCGGTGGCTTGGTATGACGGCAATTCCGGCTCTAAAACCCATCCAGTTGCCGGCAAGCAGCATAACGCCTTTGGCCTGTACGACATGAGCGGCAATGTCTGGGAATGGGTGCAGGATTGTTATCATGACAGTTATGCGGGAAGGCCAGACGATGGCACTGCTTGGCAGGAAGATCAATGTGCCGACCGTGTGTTGCGTGGCGGCTCGTGGAGCAGCCGCGGCAGGGACGTGCGTTCTGCCTACCGGGGCAGGAACGTGCCTGGCCGCAGGGACCTCAGCTTCGGGTTCCGGCTTGCCCTAGGTCAAACCGGCACTGGCCAGTAGGCTACGCGGCTGGAACCCGGACAGCCACTAGCGGAGCGACGTGGCGGTCAGGGTGAAGGCGGCGTAGCCGAAAATTTTGCGATGGTTGTGCTGGTTCCTAAACTCCAGTTTGGGAACCCCTGCTTTCGACGTGCGGCGGGGTTTGTATAACCCCGTCGCTTACGTTTTGTACCTGTTGTGTTCCGATGTTACGCATGGAGCGTCAAAGCTTGCTTTGACCGCCTGTCGCAGACGGGCAGCAAGGCAAGCTTTGTCAGTCTGCCAACAAGTTTCCTGCCCCGCCCAAGTTGATGTGCGGGATTACATTCGCCGAAAACTTGAAACTTTGGCACAAGAAAACCGGCTCAAGCTGATGTTTGGCATCGAATCCGGCAGTCGGGCTTGGGGTTTCCCTCCGCCGATAGCGACTACGATGTCCGCTTTGTCTACCGCTGCACTATGGATGATTGCCTGTCCGTCGCAAGCTGAGTCATTACGATTGGTCAATGGCTGGATTATCCTAGATCGGCAGCTTGGTTCTTTCGCCAAATGAATATTCTGTGCTGAATCAAAGCATTGCCACATCAACTGCAATCGGCAGAATGATCGGAATAAACCTCAGCCTAGTGTACAATTAAGCATTCTTTGACAATGCTTTGCAAATACTAAAGATCGGCATGGACACATCCCTAGAAACCCCCTCCAGAATTGAACCCTGTCTCCTTGAAGCGGTCCCGGTCGGGCTTGCCGACCTGATCGCCAACCTGACGGCGGCAGCGGAGCGTC
>CAIODU010000144.1 GCA_903857165.1 uncultured Methylococcaceae bacterium
CAACCGTTTCAGGTAGGCTTCGTCGATCTGTCGCAGGCTGTGGTCGCTCAGTTGCATGGGGGCGAAAATGTTCAGAATGTTGGGATCATTGTGAACCAATTAATCGAAATTTGCGATAGGGGGGTGATTGTTTACGTTTCTCCTACAATGGCATAAACATACTTTGCGAAGACTTTGAACGTATTGGCAGCGGATTCAACCGGGGACCGGCATCAACTATGCATCATCTGTCAGTGCATTTCCTAGCCATGCTATTTTCCTTTAACAATATGGCTTTATATGGTATCAACGTCGATTTGTTCAAGTGGCTGTTATTCTGGGTCAAATATCTTGATAAATTTTTAGCCCATTACAAAATGGCTTATGTCATCCATACCGGCAGCTTCTTCATCGGAAGGAAATAGCTTGGCAGATGTCATTGTCCAGTCATGGCTTTAACACCTTATCCGGCCTGTTAGTCTTGTGGCAAGGCATAAGAACTAAGCGCCTACAAGACCAGCGAGTCTTACTCGACTTGGGCCAATGCTTCACCGCCCGCCTAACTTTGGATGATTCCACCCCTTAGGCTTTAGCGAATAATAGGAGGCAGGAGCGCGAAGATAGGAACCTGCCATCCACGCTTGTTTTCCCTTAGGCGTCAACCGCGCCAATTTTTCTGCATCTTCCCCGGTGTCATTGGGATCGGCGTAACCCGAACCGGAATAGACTTGCAACTGGTCCGGGCCGTCCTCACTAATAAGAAGGCGATGGCGAATGCGCCCGTCCGGCCCACGGCCAGTTACCTGCCCTGCCAAGCCTTGGCTTGGTTGTGGCGCGTCACCTCCGGCCTGTAAACCTGATTTGGGGTGTTCTTGAACGCGGCTTGGACGGGGCTTGAAGAGGGCAGGTTTTTTTTTGACGCGGTTAAAGCCCTCGGTTAATCCGGTTGTTTTCTGTTGACGATCCACATTGCGCTGATTCAGCCATTCGCGCATTTCGGCCAAGCCGTTTTTCCTTTCCACGATAATTTTTTGCCCGCCTTGGACGGATGTCGTCTGCGTCTCGCCACTGGGCGCAACCTGCGCCACGCCCGCATCGATGGCAAACGCCATCCTTGCCGGGAAAAGCACTATCATCAGACTGAACAAGACAATCAAACGCCCGTTGTCCACACCTTCCTCGCTATTGTTTCGATGGATGAATTGTAGACTGGATTAGCCACTGGTAGTAGGGCGGATTTTCCGATTCCAAGGAGGCTTGGCCCAATTATGGTTTTTTATGTTTCGCAGCCAAGCGCAAATCTATTGCTTGACTCTGAACCCCTAAGCTGTAAGAATGACACGTTTAATTTTAAGAAACCATCTGCGCGGGGCTTTCCAATCATGTATGCGGTTATTCAAACAGGCGGCAAGCAGTATCGAGTAAAAGAGGGCGAGTACCTCAAGGTTGAGACCCTGCCTGTCGAGGCTGGCGAGCAAATCGAATTCGACAAGGTATTGCTGATCCAAAACGATGCGGGCATCACCTTCGGCAAGCCATTTGTCGAGGGCGGCAAAGTGACCGCCACGATCAGATCCCATGGGCGGCATAAAAAAGTCCATATTATCAAGTTCAGACGGCGCAAGCACTATATGAAAAAGCAGGGCCACCGTCAGAATTACACTGAAATCGAAATCACCGGCATCTCGGGTTAAGGCGGGAGAAACTCATGGCTCACAAAAAAGCAGGCGGCAGTTCCAGAAACGGCCGCGATTCAGAATCCAAGCGACTCGGCGTCAAGCGCTTCGGTGGCGAACTCGTTTCCGCCGGCAGCATCATCGTGCGACAGCGTGGCACTCAATTCCATGCGGGTCAAAATGTCGGCATGGGCAGGGATCACACCTTATTCGCCAAGGCCGAAGGCAAAGTGTTGTTTAAAGTCCGCGGGCCGCTAAACCGCAGGACTGTCAGCATAGTCGTGGCGTGAGGGGCGCTGCCCCGGCTGGGGCATATCCTTAAAGACAATGGAATACCATAAAGCCTCGTCTTTGACGGGGCTTTTTTGTTGGAATGGCAAAGTGGCAACATGAAATTTGTAGACGAAGCAGAAATACGGGTTGAAGCGGGTGACGGCGGTGACGGCTTTATCAGCTTCCGGCGTGAAAAATATATTCCTTTCGGCGGGCCTGACGGCGGTGACGGCGGTGACGGCGGCAGTGTTTATTTGATTGCCTCCAATAATCTCAACACCTTGGTGGACTTTCGCTACAACCCGACCCATCGCGCCGACAAGGGCCAAAAAGGCTCCAGCGGCAATTGCACCGGGAAAAAAGGCGAAGACCTTCACCTTCCCGTTCCCACCGGCACGATTGTGTATGATTCGGAAACGGGCGAAACCCTCGGCGACTTGGTTCGCGTCGGCGATACCCTGCTGGTTGCCCAGGGCGGTTTCCATGGGTTGGGCAACACCCGCTTCAAGAGCAGCACCCATCGCGCCCCGGAGAAAGCCACCAAAGGCTCCCTCGGTGAAAAGCGGCTTTTGTCGTTGGAATTAAAGCTAATCGCCGACGTGGGCTTGTTGGGGATGCCCAATGCCGGCAAATCCAGTTTGATTCGTGCCGTTTCTGCCGCCAAGCCAAAAGTTGCGGATTATCCATTCACCACCCTGCGTCCAAATCTGGGCGTGGTTCGCGTGGACGAGAACCGTAGCTTCGTCATGGCCGACATCCCCGGTTTGATTGAAGGCGCCGCCGAAGGGGCTGGCTTGGGGATGCAGTTCCTCAAGCATCTTGCCCGCACTGGCTTGCTGTTGCATCTGGTGGATGTGCAACCCTATGAAAGCGAGGAAGAACCGGTGGAATCTGCGGTGAAAATCATCGCCGAACTGGAAAAATGGGGTGACGAGTTGACGGAAAAGCCGCGCTGGCTGGTGTTGAATAAAATCGACCGCATGTTGGAAGAAGAGGTCGAAGCACATTGCCAGGCCATTGTCGATGGGTTGGAATGGGACGGGCCAGTGTTCAGAATATCCGCATTGCAGGGCGACGGAGTGCGAGATCTCACCTACCAAATCATGAATTTCTTGGAGCGAAGAAAGGAGGAGGGCCATGCAGAAACGGAGTGAAATCGTCTCCGCCCGACGCATTATCGTAAAGATTGGCAGCGCCTTGTTGACTGGCGGAGGCAGGGGCTTGGACAAGACCGCCATCGCCAGTTGGGTTGCGCAAATCGCCGAACTGTGCAAGCAAGACCGGGAAGTGGCGTTGGTGTCTTCCGGCTCAGTGGCCGAGGGCATGGCGAGATTGGGATGGAAAACCCGCCCGCAATCCTTGCACCAGTTGCAGGCCGCCGCATCGGTCGGCCAGATGGGCTTGGTGCAAACCTATGAATCCCTATTCCGCTCGCATGGGCTTCACACCGCGCAGGTATTGTTGACCCATGACGACCTGTCCCGGAGGGATCGTTATCTCAACTCCCGCAGCACTTTATTGACGTTGTTGAAACTGGGCGTGGTGCCGGTCATCAACGAGAACGACACCGTCGCCACCGAAGAAATCCGTTTCGGCGACAACGACACCCTAGGCGCATTGGTGGCCAACTCACTGGAGGCGGATGTGTTGGTCATTCTGACCGACCAGCCCGGCTTGTATGAACGCGACCCGAGCCTGGACCCCACCGCCAAATTGGTGCATCAAGCCTGCATCAACGACCCGGCCTTAAGCGAGATGGTTGGCGAAAGCCGCAGTGGCTTGGGTCGTGGCGGCATGGTGACCAAGTTGCGGGCGGCGCGTCTTGCCGCACGGTCTGGCGCGGCGACGGTGATTGTCGGCGGAAGGGAAAACCAAGTGTTGACCCGCGTCATCAGCGGCGAGTTGCTGGGCACTTTTCTGATCCCCGACACGGATCCGCTGACCGCCCGCAAACGCTGGCTGGCCGGGCAATTGAAGCTCAAAGGCAGTTTGGCCTTGGATGATGGGGCCGTGACGGTGTTGCAGGAATCCGGCCGGAGTCTGTTGCCGGTCGGTGTCGTTGGCGTCAGCGGGGAGTTTGATCGCGGCGATCTGGTGGCTTGCCTCGATGCACATGGCAAGGAAGTGGCGAGGGGCCTGGTCAATTACAACGCCGAGGAAACCCGTTTGATTATGCGCCAGCCGAGTTCGAAGATTGAGGAATTGATCGGTTATGTGGACGAACCGGAACTGATCCACCGGGATAATTTGGTGTTGGTGGGGTAAGTTCTTAAGGTTAGAGCCTTGCACGAAGAATTAAGCCAACTAAACGGCAGGGAACCGACATTGGATGAAATGGCTGCGCATTATGGACTATCGCGCGGGTGTCACATGAGAGATTTAAGCATGAATATGGTCAATCGATTGGTTCATCACCCTAATCACCGTCCTTGCAAGGCAAGACGTTTTCTGTTTATCAACAACACATAATCCTATGCAGCATTACCTGGAAGAAAATCAAGACTACCGCACCGACACACTGCGCCATGGCGCCGAATTCACCGAGGAAGATATTCGGGTGGACACCGCCAAGCATTATGACGATTGTTATTGGGATTATCGCACAGCGTGGTTCGACAATGAAAACTTGGCCTTGCATTATGGCTATTGGGAAGAGGGCATCAAAACCCACAGCCAAGCCTTGTTGAACAAGAATCGCATCATGTGCCAAATTGCGGGCATCAAACCAGAAGACCATGTGCTGGATGCCGGTTGCGGCATCGGCGGCAGTTCCATCTGGTTGGCAAAGAATGCCGGTTGCCGGGCGACGGGCATCACCGTCAGCGCCCAACAAGTGGAGCATGCCAGGCGCAACGCCCAACGGCATGGCGTGGCCGACAAGGTGGATTTCCAAGTGTCGGATTTTTGCCAGACGCCCTTCCCGGATGAAACCTTTGACGTGGTGTGGGCCATTGAAAGCAGTTGCTACGCAACCGACAAGCGGGATTTCTTCCGCGAGGCGTTTCGTGTGCTGAAAAAAGGCGGTACCTTGATGGCCTGTGACGGTTATGCCACCCGCCGGGAATTCAACGACGAGGAATGGCAATGGGTGATGGATTGCCTAAACGGTTGGGCCGTGCCTAATCTCTCCACGGCGGAAGAATTTGAAGAAGGCATGGAGGAATGCGGCTTCACCGAGGTGCATGTCACCGAGGCCACCAAGGAAAGTTTGCCGTCTTCCCGCAGAATGTATTTGACGGCACTATGGACCGCGCCTATGCAGTGGATCATGCATTTTTTGGGATTACGGAAAAAGGCCCAAACCGCCAATTACAAAGTGGCGGTTGCCCAATGGAAGGTGTTCAATAATGGCTTGGTCCGTTATTGCCTGTTTCGGGCGAAGAAGCCTCTGTAGATTTAGTTATTAAGAGATGTTACGCATGGAGCGTCAAAGCTTGCTTTGACCGCCTGTCGCAGACAGGCAGGGGCAAGGCAAGCCTTGCCAGTCAAAGCAAGCTTTGACGCTCCTTGCCAAGGTCAGCGATATGCCAAACATTTACAGTTTGGTGCGTAACATAAGTTATTAATTTTGTAGGGGCGAATTCATTCGCCTGTGGGCTTTACAAGCCCGTTGGCGGCTAAAGCCTCCCCTACATTAAACAACAACATATTTGGGGACTTGCATGTGTGACTATCTCAATATTGCGGCTGATTCGGTCGCCGGGCCTTTGAATTTGCCTGGCGAATATGGTTATCTGCTGATCGGGCTGATTTTAGGGCTATTGTTGGGCTGGATATTCGGCCGACAGCGCCCCAAAGCCTTTGGTGATGTTGGAGGTATTATGCCGCCTTCCGTGGTTCATGAGGCTTCAGGTTCCAAGCCAGCGGGTGTGAGCTTGGTCGTCAACGGCAAGACGGTCGAAGTTGCCCCCGACATCATGGAAGAAATCCAGTATTTGATTATGCAAGGCAAGAAGATTGAGGCAATCAAACGCCTTCGCGATGCGACGGGGCTGAATCTGTCCGCCGCCAAGTCGGTAGTGGAGTCGTTGGAGAAAGTGATCCACTAACTGACCTATGTTATCAAGCGAACACCTGTAGGGCCAATGCTGTTGAATTAAGGAGTAGGTCGGCATCCCCATGCCGACAATGGGCTTACTCCCTCCCTTGGCGGCAAAGGGTTGCCGCCCTACGTGTCATGTGATCATTGCTTAATTCAACAGTATTGACCTGTAGGGCGGCCCTCGGGCCGCCAACGAAGCCCGTACAGTTTGGTTTTCGGTCATTGCAAGCGGCCTGAAGGCCACCCTACAGATTTGCCCTAGCTTCCAACCAAGCAACTGCCCCCAAACCCGCCGCACGGCCTGTGGCGAAACACGCGGTAAGCAGATAACCTCCGGTTGGGGCTTCCCAATCCAACATTTCCCCGGCACAGAACACCCCCGGTAGTGCGCGGATCATTAAATGTCCGTCCAGCGCCTCGAAGACGCCGCCGCCCGCCGTACTGATGGCTTCGTCCAGAGGTCGCGTTGCCTTCAGCCGCAACGGCAAAGATTTGATGACTGCCGCGAGACGGGAGGGTTCTGTGAAATCCTCCGGGTCGGCCAATTCCCGCAACAACCCCGCCTTTACCCCGTCAATGCCCGCCCTTTTCTGTAAGTGTTTTGCCATCGAAGCCGATCCGCGTGGTTTCGATAAGTCGTGAATCAGCCGTTTCAAGTCACGTCCGGGTGTCAAGTCCAACCGTGGGGTGGCGATTCCGATGGTCTCAATCGTATCGCGCAATGCGGCTGACAAGGCATAGATCAACTGGCCTTCAACGCCCGTGGCGGTGACGATGAACTCGCCAACTCGGACATGCTCCTCCCCTTCCGCGTCGGTGAAGGACGCGGCAACCGTCTTCACCGGTTGCCCGGCAAAGCGGGTGCGGAAATGTTCGCTCCAAGGGTAATCGAAGCCGCAGTTGGAAGGCCGTAGCGGTGCGACCGTGACCCCCCGCCCGGACAAGATTGGAACCCAAGCGCCATCGGAACCGAGTCGGGGCCAACTGCCCCCGCCCAGTGCCAGAATCAAGGCATCGGCTGTCGCTTGTTTAGGGCCTTGCGGGGTATCGAAGCACAGTCCGCCTTCCTCGTTCCAGCCTTGCCAGCGGTGGCGGCTATGGAACACCACACCGGCTTTGCGCAAGCGGTGCAGCCATGCCCGAAGCAAAGGCGCGGCTTTCTGGTCGGTCGGAAACACCCGGCCCGAACTGCCGACGAAAGTCCCGATGCCCAAGCCTTGCGCCCATTCGCGTAAATCCGCCGGGCCGAAAGCTTCTATGATTGGGCGTAAATTGGCTTCGCGTGAACCGAAGCGGGACAGGAAGGATTCCATCGGTTCGGAGTGGGTGAGGTTCAAGCCGCCCTTGCCGGCCAGCAAGAACTTTCGGCCCACCGATGCCATGCCGTCGTAAACATCGACGCGCCCGCCACCCTGAATGGCCGCTTCCGCCGCCATTAAGCCCGCCGGGCCAGCGCCGATGATGGCGATTGAATGTGTGTTGTTTGTTTCCATGGGATTAACCATTAGATTTCTAGTTTATGGCGCAGATAAAGCTCTTCGACTTGTTTCCTAGCCCAAGGCGTGTTTCTCAGAAATTTCAAGCTGGATTTGATGCTGGGTTCGTGGTTGAAACACTTGACCTTGATTTGTTGGCCGAGCTTTTCCCAGCCGTAATGCCCGACCAACTGGGTCAGGATGGTTTCCAGAGTGACACCGTGTAGGGGGTTGTTGGGCTGGGACATTATTTGTGGATTGATGTTGGTTGACGCAATCAGCCCTTGCCAAATATCAAAGCCAGATGATCCGCATCCACCTTCACCACGTCCCCCGGTTCATATTGCCCGGATAAAATATCACGGGCCAGCGGGTTTTCCAACTGCTGCTGGATGGCCCGTTTCAGCGGCCTAGCACCGTATACCGGGTCGAAGCCCGCTTCGCCTAAACGATCAAGCGCGGCTTCGGTGATGTCCAGTTCCAAATCCCGTTCCAACAGCCGCTTGCGCAGATGCTGGATTTGGATGTTGGCAATGGCGCGTATCTGCGAACGCATCAACGGATGGAATACGACCACTTCATCGACGCGGTTGATGAATTCCGGGCGGAAATACTGCCCGACGAGTTCCATCACTTCTGACTTCATCTGCGCATAATTGGATTCCCCAGACAGTTCCTGGATGCGGTTTGATGCCAAGTTGGAGGTCATCACTATAACCGTATTGCGGAAGTCCACCGTGCGCCCGTGGCCGTCGGTCAAGCGACCGTCATCCAGCACTTGCAACAGGATGTTGAACACATCCGGGTGGGCCTTCTCCACCTCGTCGAGCAAGATCACCGAGTAAGGCTTGCGCCGCACCGTTTCGGTCAGATGTCCGCCTTCCTCGTAACCGATGTAGCCTGGGGGAGCGCCGATCAAGCGGGCGACGGAGTGCTTTTCCATGAACTCGGACATGTCGATGCGCACCATGGCCTCTTCGGTGTCGAACAAGAATTCAGCCAAGGCTTTGCACAACTCGGTCTTGCCCACGCCGGTCGGCCCTAAGAATAGGAACGAGCCATTCGGACGGTTAGGGTCGGCAAGGCCCGAACGCGAACGGCGGATCGCATCGGACACCGCTTTGATGGCTTCGTCTTGGCCGACCACGCGCTTATGGATGTTCACCTCCATTTGCAGCAACTTCTCGCGTTCGCCTTCCAGCATCTTGGAGACCGGAATGCCGGTCCATTTCGACACCACTTCGGCGATTTCCTCTTCCGTCACCTTGTCGCGTAGCAATTGCATCGGCTGGCTCTCAGCCCGCGCCGCTTGTTCCAGTTCTTTTTCCAGCCTGGGTATCTCGCCGTATTGCAACTCGCCCATCTTGTTGTAGTCGCGGTTTTCCGCTCGTGTCAGGACATCCAGTTGCTGCCTAGCCTGTTCCAGCTTTTCCTTGATGCTGGCCGCGCCTTGCAAGGAGGCTTTCTCCGCCTTCCAGATTTCCTCCAAGTCGGCGAATTCCTTTTCGGCATCGTCGATATTCTCTTGCAAGGCTTCCAAGCGTTTGCGCGAAGCTTCGTCAGATTCTTTTTTCAAGGCTTCGCGTTCGATCTTCAGTTGGATCAAGCGACGCTCCAGCCGGTCCATCGCCTCCGGTTTGGAGTCGATCTCCATGCGAATACGGCTGCCGGCCTCGTCAATCAAGTCAATCGCCTTGTCCGGCAAGTTGCGGTCAGTGATGTAACGATGCGACAACACCGCCGCCGCGACAATGGCCGGATCGGTGATGGTCACGCCATGATGGACTTCGTATTTTTCTTTCAGGCCACGCAAGATTGCAATGGTGTCCTCCACATTCGGCTCGTTCACGACAACCTTCTGGAAGCGCCGCTCCAGGGCTTTATCCTTTTCCAAATATTGCCGGTATTCGTCCAAGGTCGTCGCGCCCACGCAATGCAACTCGCCCCGCGCCAAGGCAGGTTTGAGCATATTGCCGGCATCCATCGCGCCCTCCGCCTTGCCCGCACCGACCATGGTGTGCAACTCGTCGATGAATAGAATGATATTGCCTTCCTGCTTGGCGATGTCGTTCAACACGGCCTTCAGGCGTTCCTCGAATTCGCCTCGGTACTTTGCACCGGCAATCAGTCCAGCCATGTCCAACGCCAACAGGCGCTTGCCCTTGATGCCTTCCGGCACTTCGCCGTTGACGATGCGCTGTGCAAGCCCCTCGACAATCGCAGTTTTGCCCACGCCGGGTTCGCCAATCAACACCGGGTTGTTCTTGGTGCGGCGCTGCAACACCTGGATGGTGCGGCGTATCTCGTCGTCGCGGCCTATGACGGGATCAAGCTTGCCTTGCTCCGCCCGCTCGGTCAGGTCGATGGTGTATTTTCTCAAGGCTTGCCGCTGGTCCTCGGCATTGGGGTCGTTCACCGCCTGTCCTCCGCGCAAATTGGCAATGGTTTTTTCCAGCTTTTCTTTGGTTAGCCCGGACTTTTTCAATACATCGCCCAAGACACTTCTGTCTTCCAGCGCGGCCAGCACGAAGATTTCGCTGGCGATGTATTGATCGCCCCGTTTTTGCGATAGCTTGTCGGTCAAGTTCAGCAGGCGTGACAGTTCGTTGGAAATCTGCACATCGCCGCCAGTGCCTTCCACTTTGGGGAAGCGGTCCAATGCCTCGCCCAAAACGTTACGCAAATTGGCGACATTGACCCCGGACTGGGACAGCAGCGGCTTGACCGAGCCTCCTTCTTGGTCGATCAGCGCCACCATCACATGGATGGGTTCGATGAATTGATGGTCACGCCCCAAAGCCAGGCTTTGCGCCTCGCCTAAAGCGGCTTGTAATTTCGCGGTCAGTTTGTCGGTACGCATGGGAAAAGCCTTATGAATCGGTTTATACTGGCGGTTGAATTGGGGGTGTAAAGGCTGAATTTCAAGCAAAGGTTGAGATTATGACTTGTGAAATCATCAAAATTGAAGACAAATTGTTGACAGTACGCATGGAAGGCATCATGCGCCTCGCCGATCAAGAGGCGGTCCAGCGCGTGCTGGAAGGGGTCATCGGAAAATATGGCAGCGCCAAAATCCTCGTGATTGCCGAAAACTTCCAAGGATGGTCAAAAAAAGACGACTGGGGGGATATGGGTTTTCTGATGGAGTATGGAGATTCCGTCACCAAGATGGCCATCGTCGGCGAGGAACGTTGGAAGGAAAATGCCTTCGTCTTTGCCGGGAAGGGACTGAGGGAAACGGAGATCGAGTTTTTTACTCGTGACAAACTCGATGAAGCGGAAGGCTGGATTAGGCTTTGATGCTATCGGAGGATGACTCATGAGCGAAATAGTCAAAGCCGGCGAAAATCTATTTCTAGCACTCGGTTTTCCGCCCCACGAAGCGGAAATCTTGCAATTACGCGCCGAACTGATGGGGGCACTACGTCTTTGGATTCAAGACAATGGACTGACCCAGACCGATGCCGCCGAACGTCTCGGCATTACTCAGGCGCGAGTGTCCGACCTTGTGCGCGGCAAATGGAAGAAATTCAGCCTGGATATGTTGCTGACTCTAGCGGCCAAGGTGGGTATGCATTTCAGGCTGGAATTAGACCGGGCTGCTTAAATGAGATACCAGCAAAACACATTCGCGCAATAGCGGCCTCGGCGCGTGTTTCGCCGAATGCCTTGACTTGCCATAATGGCAAATATATCGGGTTATAATCCATCATAAACCCGAACCGGGTGGGTATTGTCTGATTTAAACTTACAAGAAGGAGTAATTATGGAACTTTCTGCTGTATTGACTCCCGCTATTGAGGGGGGTTATATTGCTTTCAACCCTGAAACCGGCACTACAACTCAGGGTGAAAGCATAGAAGAGGCTCTAACCAACCTTCAGGAAGCTACTGAGCTTTACTTGGAGGAATTTCCGCTAACAGTCAGTGGTCGTTCGCTGCTCACGACATTCCATGTTGCCGCACATGCCTAGCCTGCCCGTTATTTCAGGGGCTGAAGCGGTTCGTGCCTTGCAACGCCTTGGCTTCATTGTCGTCCGTCAGCGAGGCAGTCACATTGTACTTCGCAAAGGGTCTCAAGCTTGTGTTGTGCCTAATCATCGTGAAATCAAAACGGGTACTTTAGCGGGCTTACTTAAACAGGGCAGCGTTTCCATTGATGACTTTATCAGTGCGCTTAGTTCGTAAAAAAATAGGGGCTGGCCGCAATACGGCTTACCGCGTTGTACCCCAAAATCAAAGGCAAAGAAAGCCTCACGTAACGACGCAAAGGCGCAACGAAGAGCGATTTACGTTGTGCGCCTATCGTCGTTGCGTGAAACCTCTTCTCCTGTTTGGGCGTTAGGACGCCCGTGCTCCTTGGGTTTTTGCCAAAATGAGAATTGCTGTATTGCGCCGAATGCCTTGACTTGCCACAATACAAAACACATCGGGCTTTAATCCATACGGCGCATTACGCTAAATCGCTAATGCGCCCTACGCGGGCTAATACAAAGTTAGTTTGACACTTGCGTGTTCAGAAGAATTAAGAAAGGGGAAGAATCATAATGGCAAAGTGCAACAAATGCGGTAAAAGTGGATTATTCTTTAAAGTAAACACTGAAGGAAAATGTAAGGAATGTTCACGCATTTTATTATTGCAAAGAGAAGAAACTGAGCTACTTGATAAGATAACAAAACATCAAGAGGAAATCACAAAGAAGGCATCTTTACGCATTTTATTATTGCAAAGGGAAGAAACTGAATTACTTGATAAAATAACAAAAAATCGGGAGGAAATTACAAAGACAAATGAATCTCTCGAACAAATAAAGATTAAGCGATATTCAATATTTGCGGCAATATCTAATGAAGCAAAAAATGATGCATTACTGCAAATTTCTGATAAAATTAATGAACAAAATTCTGTTCTTCAAAAAATAATTGCACAAACTGAAGAAAAACAACAATTATTGATAGTATTAACTGAGGAATATGAGAAAACAGAAAAATCAATTTTGCTAAATGCAAATAAAACTAAAAAATTCCAGACTATGTTAAAAAGTATGCAATATTCTGCTCAAAGATACTTTGAGTCTGAGGGATTCTCTAGAGATTTACCCAGTAATGAAAAAATATGCGAAGTTGATGAATTACTTTCGACGACTGTGAAACTTAAACTTCATTTGATGGATATTCGTGAGCTACGGAAGCTTTATAATCAGAATGAAAAAATCATTCAAGAAATACTGGTTAAGTATCAAGGAAGATATACTACCAAAGCTAATATGACAATTTACAAACTTATGGTGATTGCGCTTGAAGCGGAATTGCAAAATGTTCTATTCAATCTAAGTTATTCAAAGCTGGATAAGGCGGTAAAGGATATAAAAGCAATCACCGCAAAGTATTTAAAGATTGCGACGGATGGCAATCAGAGTATAGCCACAACAGTAACTAAGTTTATAGGTGAAATTGAATTCCTGTTTATTGAAGCAATTAAAATAGAATATGAATATTATATACAAAAAGCGCGGATAAAAGAAGAACAAAAGGCAATAAGGGAACAAATGCGACAGGAAGCAGCAGAAATAAAGTTGCTTGAAGAAGAACGAAAGAAAGTTGAACAAGAAGAATTAAAATACCAAAAAGAAATTGCTAATATTAAAGATCAAATTGCAAATACAAGTGATGCAACTAAAATAATACAACTTGAAGAACGGATTACTAAAGTTCAATTGCAACTTGATGATGTGGAAAAGAAAAAAGAAGAAATCATTAATTTGCAGAATGGAAAGGCAGGTTATATCTACATTATTAGTAATTTAGGGACATTTGGAGAAAGTACATTCAAAGTTGGTATGACAAGAAGATTGGAGCCACAAGATCGAGTTGATGAACTTGGTGATGCTTCTGTGCCGTTTAAATTCGATGTTCATAGTTTCATCTTTTCAAATAGTGCTCGAGATCTTGAAAATAACTTGCATAAAAAACTGCACAATAAACGTGTTAATAAAATTAATCTGAGAAAAGAATTCTTTAACACAACAATAGATGAACTTGAAGAAATTGTTTATGGCCTTGAACCATCTGCAGAGTTTAATAGAACAATGCTTGCAGAGCAATATTTCCAAAGTATGGCAGTTGATATAATTCCTGAATCTGTCAATATAGTTGATGATGAAAATTATATCGATGAAGCCTTGTAGGGTGTGCATTGCGCACCATTTCCAATGTCCAGCATTCGTTAAAGTGCTACGTCACTTTGTTTTGTTTTTACAAATTAATGTCTATTTTAAGAGAAAATACTAAATGGTAAAAAAACTTGGCGAAACACTCGAAAACAGTTTAGGTTCGATTCTAGCTGAGTCATTGAGTTCAAATTCTAGGAAAATGGAGGATTTTTCGCGTTTAATGCAAGAAGTAACTGATGCACCAACTGCTCGCGGCATTTTCAAAAAGATTGCTGCTAGAATAAAAGAGTTTGAAGCTAATCTATCTCATGAAGAAGAAGTAGGATTAAAGCTGGCTTCTTTTGGACAATCAATAACAATTCATGTCAATGAGGTAAATTATATTCAACCAAGTATAATTATATTTCGTGGGCAATTGGATAATAATCAAACTGTTGAATTATTACAGCATATCAATCAGTTAAACTTTTTGTTATTAATAGTGCCAAGAATCACTCCAGATGAACCTCGGCGTCCCATTGGTTTCGCCCCTTGGTCTGATAAATGAAACGGTAAGGTGTAATGCGGTAGAGCGCAATACGGCTTACACCTATTTGCTCGTTCCCAAGCTCCAGCTTGGGAACGCGGTCTAAGAAGCTCCTGCTTCTTCGTGCCTCGCAAGCTAGAGCTTGAAAGACTGGGTTTCCCAAGCTTGATCTCTCGTCGTTATGCACAAGTCGTTGCGGGAGCAGCGGAACCCCGAAGGGGTTCAAGCCATTAGCCGGGGGTTGAGCGCCAGCGACACCCCCGGAAGGCAAACCGAATAAAATATCGACACAGGAGGGGTCGCAGTCTTTCCGGCGAGGCCTAGGATAACACCGGTCTAAACCTAGCATTTGCAGCGTTTACGGAAGAACTCCTAGGTTATTGGGCCGATTGCTGCGACCCCTCCGGGGTCGTGGGTCTTTTTTCCGCATTATCCGGGGGTGTCGCTTCGCTCAACCCCCGGCTAATGGCTAGCAACCCTACGGGTTGCAATATATTTTGCTCGTTCTCAACCTGGAGCTTGGGAACCAGCGCAACACCTATAAGTCTTAAGGGCGCATTATTGATTTAGCGTAATGCGCTGCTTGGAACGGGGCAATTATGCGACCGAATAAACTAAATCGCCATTCCACTCTGCTAATGGTCTCTTGTTGATTATTTTGAATGCCGATCCTGTGGTTATAAGTTACCCGTGCTAACATCGAAACGTGAGAATACTATATGCTGTTTTCATCCTATATTTATAATCATTGAGTATTGGCATGAAACAATCCGTCTATCTTGATAGCACCATTCCAAGCTATCTTTTTGACGAAAGGGAAAGCATCAAAACCTATATTGAGATCACCCGTAAATGGTGGGAAGAAGAACGGGGAAATTTCGCCCTATGGATTTCCGATGAAAGCATTATTGAGTTAAGTCAAGGCGAATATCCAAACAAGGATAAGCTAATGGCTTGTGTTGCGGCGATTCAAGTGCTGCCACCCGATGAGCACGTCTTTGAAGTGGCTCAAGTATATCTTGATAATTACCTTATGCCTCGTTCCCTTACTGGAGATGCTATCCATTTGGCGGCTACCTACTTAAGGCGGGACACGATCAAGGCTTACCCGTTCGCCCTGAGCTTGTCGAAGGGTGAGCGGGTAAGCCGTTCATGGTTCGACAAGCTCACCACGAACGGCTTAACCTGTCCCGCCTTAAGTTGATAGCCCATTTAGCTTATGCATCCTATTATAAAATCGACTTTTTGCTGACTTGGAATTGCAATCACCTTGCCAATGCAAACAAAAAGCAGCATATCCGTATTATCAATACGCGCTTGAATCTGCCTACTCCCGAAACCATAACCCCCCTTGAATTGTTCACGGAGACTAACCATGATAACTAATCCTTTATTAGAAACAAAATACAAAGTTCAAAAGATGCTCGATAAAGAGGCACGGCACGAAATCAAGGAATATGCGAAAAACTCCCACAGGATCGTGGGTGAGGTTGAGGCATTATATGGGATTAAGTTTAACTATGGCCCAATGGAAGATAGCTCCATGAATATAAGTAGGAATTTAACAGACGGCTTTTGAAGGTTCCCACGCTCTAGCGTCTCTGCTATTAAGTTTGCTCGTTCCCAAGCTCCATATCTCGTCGTTATGCACAAGTCGTTGCGGGAGCAGCAGAACCCCGAAGGGGTTCAAGCTATTAGCCGGGGGTTGAGCGAAGCGACACCCCCGGACGGCAAACCGAATAAAACATCGACCCCGGAGGGGTCGCAGTCTTCTCGGCGCAGCCTTAG
>CAIODU010000145.1 GCA_903857165.1 uncultured Methylococcaceae bacterium
ACCTGAATCAAAAAGAGACTGCATAACTGCTAATGCCTTACCATACATCTTGGCATCACGGTATGTCTCTGCAAGTGCATGGGTGAAACTTTTTGATACATCCCAATCGAATTTTGGTTCTGGAAATTTGTACCAAGCCTGCTCTGCAAGTTTCACAGCAAGTTCTATATCACCATTTTTTAGGACACGGTAAGATTCAATAAATAGTCCATCTATCATGTCACGTACTTCTATATTTAAGTCCTGCATAACATTTCATCTATTGGGTTGGTGGTAAATAACGGTCTGGTAAACTAGCACCTGCCGATCTATTCAATTTATAATAATCTAGTCGATAATTGTTAGGATCTTTCATCCAGCTCTTGACTTCTGGTGAACGCGCCCCGTAATTTCGACCTTCAGCATTCCACCATTTAACGGCATCCTGTTGGTGTGCCATGTCGGCATATTTGACTGGATACCATTCATTATCCGATGCTCTAAATTCCATACCTTTTCTTCCCTCGCGAATGGCGGGCGGATTCTCGTTACGCATTCGCTCAATCACTTCCTTGCCAGTTTTCGATTTCTTGCCCGGTGTTCTACCCAGGAACAATTCACGCAGTGACCGTGCCTTGATTTTAACACCATCCCTCATAGTGGTCATGAACACTTTAAACTTAGACCCGTCAGCGCGGGTTGCTTCTGTGACTTCTATAGCCTTTTCCGCCCCACCCACCTTGCCAGCAGCATTGACCGCCTCGCCAGTCTTTTCAACTTCCACCGTCTTGCCTAGGACACTCCCCGCTTCCGTTGCCTTTTGCACCTCCCCTGCCTTGCCTAAAACACTAGCCCCTTCCCCAATCTTCTCCGCCTCCCCCAGTTTGCCAGCGGCATTGGCAAGCTCCCCTGCTTTGCCCAACTTGGTAAACGGCAGCAGCAGTGTGACCAGTTCCAGCCCGCCCCGCGTGACGGACTCGGCATAGTCGCCCTTGGCCCACGGGTCGGTGACGGGTTTGACAATGGCCTGGCCCATCGCCTTGGCCTGTTCGCCGATTTGCCCCATGCAGACGTTGCCGAGGCGGATGTTTTCGGCGAGGATCAGGGCGTTGACCTGGTCCAGCGTTTTGTTCACCGGCGACAGGCGCTTGGCGGCGGCATAGGCGAGTTGGCCTATCCCCAAGCCCGTATCCTTGAGGAAACCGAGGGTGGCCCGCGTCGCCCCCGCCGCGCCTTGGGTAAAACTCGGGCTGTCTTGGCCGGGGCGGATAGTGTCGATGCCGCCTTGCAGCATTTCGCCCTTTTCGTCCAGCCGCATGTATTGGTCAAGCCGGTTAGCGTTGAGGGCGTTGTTTTCCAAATCTTGCTTGAAGGCTTCGAGCTTGTCCAGGGTCTCGGAGCGTTTGGGCGGGTCGTTGCAGGGGTGGCGGTTGTCCTTTAGGGTGCCGTTGGCTTGGCCGGACTGGGTGTACAGCTTGCCCAGGGTGTTGCCGTTGTTCATCGCCACGTCGGAGAGGTGGCGGGCAATCGGCTTGCCTTCGGCCTTGACTTTGTTCGCGCCGGTGAGGATGGTGCAGTCGCCGCTGCCCTGGGAGGTGCCGGAGACGACGCCGCTGCCCGCGTTGCCAAGGCTCCCGGCGATGACCGAGCCGACGGTGAGGAGGTGTTTGCCACGGGCCTTGACCGAGTCGACGTAGCTTTTTTGTTTTGAAAGGTCTTGGAAGCTGTCGAACGGCACCGCGCTGCCGCCGACCATGCAGACGTCGGGGGCGCTGCTGGCTGCCTTGAACCCCGGTTCGCCGTCGGCGATGTGCTTGTCAGCCATGCGCGGTGTCGTGGGCGAATTTCCGCCGCAGGTCGCCGCAGTGTTCCAGCGGCGGGACCAAGGTCCCCAACACGATGTGGCGGGCGGCGAAGTCGCGTGGCAGGGTCAGGTGCAAATTTAAGTATGAAGCAAGATATAAATCTTAGCTAAATATAATTATTTGAATTGCGTTGTAATTCATAGTTAGGGATAGATTATTAACTGTCTTATTCCTTATAAACTAACCTATCGGTAGCCCTCCTATTTTCTGAATCAATTGTGAAGTAATCGTCCAATAAACGTCTAAATCTGATAATTCAAGATTATCTGTTGTATCTGAACCCCCAAGAAATAAAGGTATGCTATAACCTATGCATTGTGTTATTCTTGGTGAAATTCCTCCCGAAGCCAGCCATTGGTGATAAAAATTTTCAGCCAAAGCCTCCTCACGATAATGTATAAGTTCGCTTTCGTGGAAAGTTTCGATATTGCATGGTATTTCTAATGCCTCTGCCGTCCCAGGTTCAAACATCACGATCCCTGAATGACTGTCCTTAATCCTTGAAGAATCAATAGCAAATACCCGCCCCATCCAATCAAAAGAAAAACAAGTTATGCGGTTAGAAAAACTTGGAAATGCAGTTTTTACTAAGTCATTCCAATAGTTAATATTATTATAGTCAATGATACGATAAAGTCCCTGATTGAATGATTGACCCCCATACAAACTAAATAGTTTGCCAAGCATATCATCTGAATATATTGCCGTACTTAGGATAATTTCAGCATCAACCATTTTCATATCTGGAATGAATGCTCTATTGAAAGCTTCGAACATTAATTTATTCTCCAATTGTTACCTGATTGATTGTTGTACCCGGCGGTAGATTCTTAATTTGTTGGTGTATCTGAGGACCAAGACTTCGATTTACACTTGAATCAAGAGACCACAAATTGTTAACTTCTTTACTGCCACCTAGTTGCAAATCAATCTTGTGGTCTATGTCTCTGGTTGATAAAACTTGTTCCGCTTTTCGATAACGGCTCATTGCTGCTGCCGTTCCTGATCGCTGGGAAGCAGTTACTACCGTAGGCGCATCGTTTAGAACTTTGATTTTCGCTAAAGCTTCAGCCCGTTGCGCGTCAGTCCAACCGGATTTGTACTTAAGAGCTAAATCAACCCCATTGTTTTCCAAATTTGAACGCGGCGTTATTCTAACATTCCCCAAGTTGGACCCCAACCCCTGGACAGAAATCGCGTAGTTCTCATTAAACTTTACCCCTCCCTTGATCCCCATCCACCCGCCGAGGATGGAACCGCCCAACATCGACAATTTTTGCCCGTCCGAACCCTCGCCCCAAATTTTACCGCCCAGCCAGTTGCCCAGCAAACCCATGCCTAGGCTGCCCACCAAACCGGCAAATGCAACGAGGGGCCCCACCAGCACCAACGCAGCCCCTATCCC
>CAIODU010000146.1 GCA_903857165.1 uncultured Methylococcaceae bacterium
ATTTTATCATGCGGTCATGCTTTTTACCGTTCAGCTTTTTAAATCTCTCGTAGGCCATGGCTTATCTATTTTAATTACGGTTTAAAAGTCTTATTGTATAACAGTATTACATGCAGTGAAAGCGTTAGGAACAAGTCTATTATATCCATTGAGCTACCTTTAAATTAGTAACTGATGTTACGCAACGGCCTAGGATTGGAGCGTCAAAGCTTGCTTTGACAGGCGAAGCAAGCTTCGCATTTTCCGCTCTCTTGTCAAAGCAAGCTTTGACGCTCCCGTCACCCCTCTTTCGCGTCCATGCGTAACATCAGTTAGTAAAACAGTTAAGCTTAGGCCAAAGTAAATTCGTCTAAGCGCTAATTTTCGGCATCCTGCCTTTCCATTTAATCCCTATCACCGTAAACGCCGCAAGCAGCTTATTCCAACCTATACATTATTAGTTGGAGTGGAGTATAATATCCTAACTAAATATAGGCTATTACCCACTCTTGCAACCTCAACATCAGCTTCAATCTTGGCTTTCTTAACTAACAATCTGTTCCTAAGCATCTCATTTAAACTTTCAAATATTGAATTGTCGTTTTGAGGCAAGATGATGGATGCTATTTTTTGGTTTGGCCCACCAAAAGCCTCCAACTTTCGGCTTCCGGGTATCCAAGTCAATTTGGCTTTGCTCCATTCTTCATTTGATGAGTTCAATGAGACATTGACAGTGCTTTGCATCGTCACTGGAGTATTGCCTCTCACCAACCTCCCATACCCCGCATTGGTTTTGCCGCCTATTCCCCAATTCTCCAAGGCGGTTACCAGCAATTCCATCGCTAAACCCAACCATCGCTTGCCCTCATCGCTAGAGTCCTCACAGGAAAGAAAAACCTGAAAAGTCCCGGCGACGGCAAGAAAGGCAATCGGGGTGGGGTCGTCAAAATCGGAGGGGACTTCTGATTCGCCTGAGTAATATTTAGCATGGTGCGGGGTCATGACATCCTCCACCAAGCCAAGCTTATCCCGACCCAAGCATTCAGGCATTATCCAAGCATCGTGAAAGGTGATAAAACCACAATCATCATTGTTGCCAAACAAAATATGATGATAATGGCCTTGGCGAAAAATGACGTCACCCTTGTCGTTAGTATCTTGTACGCCTTTAATTTTGAATTCCTGCTGGCTTAAACCCATCACTTGATCGCAATAATGCGCTGCCAAGCCTTTCAGTGCGGAACCGGGGATGACGGGAGTGCCGTATGTATGGTGTAGAGCAATACCCGTTTCCAGCACATTCTCGCCCCCCAAACCGATAATCAACCGGTCTTTTACGGTAAGTTTTTCAGAATAGCTGGTTAATTTGTTCAGGGTATTTTCTCGGCGGGAGAAGGCTTTTTGGTATACGCTTTGTAACTGTATATCTTCGTGTGCCTTTCCAGTTGCCTTAAACAAGGCTTTGCGTTCGTTGGGATGGTCGCCCTGACCGGTTTGTTCGTTTTGCTCGGTTTTGACAGGCACGCGCAGATAACTTGCCAGCAACAAACCTGCATTGGTGCCGTTTTCCCTAACAATATCCATCAAAGCATTTCGACAAGCCTGCATACTCATTCCTCGCTCCCTTCAAGCAATGCCTCGGCATAGCGTTTTAACCATGAGGCGGATTTCATCGTGTCCCGACTGAGTTTTTGATACTGGTTAAGGCCAAACTCACGCGCATGAGTCGCCAAAGTCTCAGCATTGCAATCTCCGACTACACTGGCCAAATCTTCCAAAAAACCAACCGGCCCTTTTGCTTCTGCAAAGGCTACGGCTTGCGCCAAACCACAAGTCTGAATCAACGCGGGAAAGCGTTTGCAAAAGCGTTGGTAATCCGCTTCTTTTTCTTGCTGGTGATGAGCGGCTACACGAGTATGGGCGATTTGCGCCCGGACTTGCTCACGGGTGGGCATGGGTTAACGCCCTCCTTCGGTGAAAATACAACGCACACGGCCTTTGCCTACCGAAGCCTTGCCGCCGATTTGCAAATCCACCCGGCTTCCGGTGCAGTATTTCTCCAATAATTTCGCGGGGGTAATTTCCTGATTGGACACAAACACCTTGTCGCACCACACCAATCCTGCCAAAATCGTTTCGGCGGGCAGGGATTCCTCATACCACAACGCCCCACGCTGTACGATTTTGCGCTGTTCATCAATACGGATGCGGGCGTTGACTTCCGTGCCCATTTCACACAAATAATCAAACGAACTGTCCGGCAACATGGCAAAGCGTTTTCTAAAGATATCCCGCCATTCGTCGTTTTCATCGGGAAATATCCATGTCGCCAATTTCTCAACCCATTGCTTGGCGCAATCGCATTGAACAGCGGTGAAATCCAAATCCTCCAAATAGACCTTGCCCGTTTCTTCTTCTTTCAGTGCCGAAGTTGTGCCTTCCGGCAAATGGATATTCTCGCCTTGTACCGGGCAATGCTGCGGTAGCACAGTGATGCCCGCCGCCGCCAAATCCCGGCTGAAACGCTGCAAAGCCAAGGGCGAAGTGACCCAAGCAAACGTGCCAAACAGGCTACGCACCGCCATGCAGACAATCCGCGCATCGGTGAACACCAGTGAACCCGCATTGTCCTTCTCGTCTGGGCCGTTGTCGTTGCGCCCAAAAGCCGCGTTGAAGTTCGCCGTATTCAGCTTCTCCGCCGGCGTGGGAGTTTCTGAGTTTGTCTTGGCGGGTTTGGCGGGTTGATGCGCATCCCTTAACACCCCTTTCACCGACGAACCCTGCACAATCGGCCATTGGGTGATCTTTTCCCGCATGATGGGCAAGTCGATAAAACCCGTGCCTTGCCCGGTTCCGACATGCAGCGGTGTGAGTGCATGTAGCCAATAAATGTGTGTGTTTGCCACTTTCAATTTCCCCCTTGTTGTGGATTCCATAAACCCCATAAAGCCAACCCAAAGCCGTCGCGCCGACTTTGTCCGTCGTCTTCGTCGCCGTCCGCAACCGAACGCAGCCAGAGTTTGTCAAGCAATTCGGCGGCGGAGCCTTGAGTCACTTTAAAGAAATAAACACTGCCCGCCGGGACAAGGCGGCGAATGGCTTTTGGCCCGACCTTGCCATTTTCCAAACCCCAGCCGGAAATCGGCTTCCAGCGTTCCACGCAAGCCCCGATCAGTTGCAACTCGACGGTACTTCCCGGTGGGATTCCCTTCCAGCCATTAGTGCAGTCAATCCAATCCGGCAACCAACCCTGCTGAAAAATCCCCGGTGTCGCCAATACCAAGCGCACACCTTGACCTGTTGTTAACGCTTGAAAAGCCTTGGTCAGATCAGTAGGGCATTGCCAAGCTTTGTCATTGCGCACTGTTTCCCAACGTACCAACCGCCGCTCTCCACCGAGTGGGTGCAGTAATGGGCGTGATGTGCTTAATTGTTCCAATTTGTTACGCCAGTCACCCGATGCCTCGACCCGTGCGCTTAACGCCAGAGGTTCGGCGGCAAAATGCGGATTGAGGCTGCCGCGTCTTTCTTGCGTGTTGACCGTCATATCCAAGCCCACCGTCTTGAACAGCATCCCATCTTTGGCAGTATAAGTATCCGCGTCTATGCTGACGTGCATCCGCTCGTCTTTGCCGGGGGCATCCAGGAAACCGGAAGTTGGCGTGGGGTTTTCCGGCGGGACGAGCTTTTCCAAATCCTGCCCCAACAACCAGTAGGTCATCTTAGCCATCGACCAAAACGCCGGGGATTTGGCGGGCTTGGCTTCCTTGGTCACGCTGACCGGCCACAAGCCGTCCGGCAAATCGCAACCCCCGCCCTCGGGCGGTTCCTCAGGCCGCAACACCATCAACCTGCGTTTGTTGCCGTTGTCCTCGTCCTCATACACCAATAAATCTTTGGGCGCGGGAAGGTACAACTGCCCGTTGAAATACGGCAATGGCCCGGCGATGTTGATTTGTTTGAGACTTTCGACGGTATCACGGTAGTTAAAATTCTGGTGATCCTCGATTGCTTTAGCCTTTTCCCGTTTGAACAAGTAACTCCGCAGCGAACCGGCAAGCACGGATGGATAAGGCCAATCCAACGATTTCATCCGCAAACCTTGGCCCATTCCGAAAGGCCGACCGTCGCGGGCAATCAGCGGATCGCGGGGGGTGAGTTTCAATACGATGCTCATGCTTGTGCCTCCTGTGCTTCGCGTTCCGGCTTGCCTTTAGCCTGTTCCATCACCCGTGCGATTTTGCGAGCGATGATCCATTCGTTTGCCAAGCGCATGATGCCGACATGATGTTTTTCGTGGGTTTTATCGGGTTCATGTTTGGCATCGGCAAAACACTCATCCATTTCTTGTTGAAATGTGGCTTGGTTCAAATCCTGCCCGCCAGCTTTTTTGCCCTTGAACAATCGGGCAATGTCTTTTTTGATGATTTCATCCGTCTGCGGGGTTTTAGGCCAGTTGTCATAATCCCTAGCCAATTGCCGTAAGCCATAAACGGCTTGGTCGGAGAGGGTGTCTTGGTTGTGCATGTTGGCCCATTTCTTCAAACGTTCATGCAAACCATCCGGCTTCCATTGGGCGCGGACATGCACGGGCGCACCGCTACGGGTGTGCAAGCTCACCGCCAAGCCGTCACGGTCGGGGGTTTTTGAGCTTTTCTCTGCATCCCGCCCGTAAGCAAGCAAATCCTCCAAAGGTTCGGAGCAGTGGCCTATCGCAATGCCGACGGATAAAGTGGGGTGTTGGCCTTTATCGTCCTCGTAACCTCCAACCAGAACGTCAAAACTCTCATATAAGTCGCTGGCGCAGTCTAGGCATTGATCTACCGGCAAAAAAGCCATCACATCATCCCCGCCGGCGTAGACCAAACACCCCCGGCGAGCGGAAACAATTTTTTCCACTTCTTCGGCAAATCGGGCCAGTTGTTTGGAAAAAGCTTGATGGATGTCCATCTGGTCAATGGCAGACAAGGCTTTGCCCATGCGGTCCCCGTCGGCCACCAACACGGCTAGATAAGGCTCCGGCTCGCCATAGCCCAATTCCTTTTGCAGTTTGGGCAGCAAACCGGTTTGTATGGTTTGCAAAGCCTTTATTTCCTTTTCATCCAGCTTGAGGAATTCTTCCTCTCCGGGCGGTTTCAACAGGCTTGCCAAACGGGAAGTAAACAACGCCGAACCATCGTAGGGAAATGCCGAGTCTTTATATAGTGGCCCGCTACGGGTGGTGTGGGCGGTTTTGTCGTCTTTATATAGGGACACTTTTTCGCATTCTTTCGCAATGTCCATCAGCAAATTCGTTGCCTCCGGGTCTTTTTGAACACCGCGTATCCAAGGGTCGGCGGCGACACGCACCACCGAGGCAAACGCCGCTTTGCTGGCGCAGCGTTTGGTGACACCCAGAATGTCCAATTCCTCCCCCGCCAACAGCCGCAAGCGTTGGGAGAGGGATTTGTGGGATTTCATTACCTCGACTCGATTCACGTCTTGCTTGAACACCGATTCCCGCGCCCCGTCCAACGAAGATTTAGGGATTCTGATATGGCCTTGATACGGTTTGAAATCCCGTAATGCCTTGCGCCCCGCCTGCAACAGCATCAAATCATGGCGGGTTTTGGCGTAATCTTCGTCACTAGCCAGCGGTAGCCACGCGGCATAAAACTCCAAAACGTCTTGAATTTGCTGATTCCAACGAGATTCGCAAATCAACGGCTTGGCAACATCAAATGCGATGGCAGCAAACTTCATAAACCGTGCCTCGGCATTAGTCTTGGCTAAGCGGGCAATGTCTTTGGGTTGGGCTTTTTCTTTGGGGATTTTCGCCAGAATGATGTTGACGACATTGAAAATAGACTCTTGATTGTATTCGTTGGGGTTGGCGGGCTTACCATCAATGACTAGCTGGGTGGGTCTGAGGTCGGCTTCGTTATGGGGAAAAATCAACTCCCCGCCTTGCTCCCTGACCGAAAACGCCACTGCTTTGCTGATTTCCGACAACATGAACGAGCCGAACCACAAATCCCTCGTGCGCCTTGCGGCGGAGATGAAATCTTGCACCGGGCCTAGGGCGATGGTGAGGAGATAATCGGTTGAGGTAGTTTCTTCGGTCATGTCAGCCATTCCTTAGATATTCAAAAAAAGCATCCAAGGCCGAGCCATCATAAGAGCGTGGAGTTTTACCCGGTGAGGAAGACCCAAGCGGGGAGTTGGTATAACTGTTTAACTTAGGGTTGCGGATTTGGTTGGCTTCTATACTTACCGAGTCCTTAAGATCGTTGTCTTTTTCAACATTCTTGCCATTCTCTCTAATAATAGATGTACTTTTTTTCAGAAAGGCTCCCGGTAACGTGGGAGTGCGTAAACGCAAGAACATACAACTGACTGATCCATCCTTAAACTTGATAGGCCGTATCATCAATGGGCTGGCTAGACGGTCGTGTTTTTCACTGAATTGCAAAGTGGGTTTAATGTTTTTCCCGCTCCCATCTGGTATGGTTTCTCCCCGTATTTCAAAAATAATCGGCAAACCAAATTCGGCACGGGGGAAATAAACAGGATATTGTTCCAATGTTGAGGGTGGAATATTGAAAATGGGGTCAAGTCTGTGCCAATTTTGTGGGGGGTTTGTCAAACTCCATTGTTCATAAACCAAATTTCTAATAGCCTCTGCCTCCGGCCAATTAGATCGTCCGTTTCCCTCTCGCCGTCCTACTGGGCATTGTCGGAATTGCTGAAATTGCAAAATACCGCTTTTCCAAGAGATGGTAGCAAGTTGTCTTTTGCTGGCGGTTAAATAACAATCATGAAAAAGAATAGGCCAAACAGATGGACTGGATGATTTTTTATTTAGTAAACTAAAAGATTCCTTGTCGACCTTAGCCAACTTTTCACAGTACAAAGCACCAAAACCTCGGCGAGTCCTTGCTCCAATGCCACCAAAGTTCACCCATGCTGTAAGTGCAGCTTCAATGTCAGACCTTAAAGAGTCTGGATATTCTAAGCAAAGGCGAAAAACAATTCCCTTGGTTATATTGGTTAATAATTCATTATGATCTATAGGGCGGCAAGGGAATGCAGCATATTCAGCTATATCATTATCAAAATAGAACTTATGTTTAATTTCTTTTTTGCCTGTATGCTGGTTGAATTTTTCTTTACGATCAAACCAACCTATAGGTAATGATTGTCCTTTACTTAAGGTGGTACTAACTGGCTCGCTAGAATTTGAACAAGAATGGTCATTGGGATCGAACGTAACCCTAACAACCACCTTACTCGGCTCTTCTGTAGAACCCCAAATCTCCGCCTCGCGCTGGCGCATTTCTGCCGCACTTGAAAAAGTAGCGCCACGGGTGGCCCGCCACCAAAAGCGCAGATGTCCGCGTATGGATGAAGGGCGAATCAGGGCGATCGGGTCGTTGACGCCAGCCTCCACCCCGCCGCCAAATAGGGGAGTGATAACCTCAATGTCATAAGTGTGCAGTGTTTCAGTTGCTGTGATGGGGGGCGCAACTGTGCCACCATTCTTCAACTCAGTAGGAAAGCTAGGAATTGTTCGTGCCATCGTCATTCTCCATTTATTTTCCATGGCGGATTATACGCCCGTATTTTTCCGTATTCCAATCTGAAGTTGCGCAAGGGCTGCAATAGATGCTTATTGTTTAGCAAGATGGGAGCGTCAAAGCTTGCTTTGACAGGCGAAGCAAGGCTTCGCTTATCCAAACCCTTTGTCAAAGCAAGCTTTGACGCTCCAATCCTAGGTCGCTGCGCAACATCAGTTACAATGACAATTTTTGCGAGCGCCAAGTGACTGACAGCCTCCCCCTCGCCAACCTCCTCCCCCTGCGCTCGGTTGTCGTCACCTTGCGCCTGCTGGAAGACACCGCCCCGGCGTTTTTCCACCAGCCCGCCTTGGGCGCGTTTCTGCGCTTCATGGCGGGCAGCCCGGAGGGCTTCGAGCGCTGCATCCGCTTCGACGCGCCGGAAAGCGGGCGCATAACTTACAAGGCGGGCGATTATTACCGCTTCACCGTGGTAAGCCTGGCCGGGGGCGAGCCGATGTTGGAAACCTTGCTGCACAATCTGGCCCGCTTGCCGGGCAGCAGCCCGAACACCGACCGGCGCATGCCGTTCCGCGACAATTGCGCCTTGGCCGCCTTGCATGATGCCTTTTCCGCCCAAGTGGTCACGGGCTTCGGGGAACTCAGTGCCTACGATTTCGACACCCTGCGGCAGGAGGCTGAATTGTGGCGCGGCTACGGCGGCTTGGCTTGGCAATTTCTCTCCCCGGCGCGTTTGCTTAAGCCCAAGGACCAGCGCGGCGCGGCCAAGGGCGAGGCGCGGTATTGCCGCAACCGCGCCGATGTCGATGCCAGCCTGTTGGCCTCCCGGCTTTACGATGCCTTGGCGGAACTGCTGCGGGCGCGGGGAGTGGCAACGCCCCCGCGTCCGCCCGCCCCGGCGGTGGACATCGCCGACGGCCATTTATTTTGGATGGATGCCGCCTACACCGACGCCGACGGGTCCGACCATGTGATGGGCGGCATGAGTGGCCGCTTGCAACTGGCCTTTCCCGCGCCGCCGCCCGCCGGCTGGCTGCAACAGGCCATCCTCGGCCAATATGCCGGCTTCGGCCAGCGTGCCGCCTTCGGCTTTGGCCGCTACCGGCTGGAATCGCCGGACGGCGCGTTTTCCTACCGCCGCGCCTTGCCCGCCGCGTCCCTGCTCACGCGGGCGCGGGACGAGGGCAACTTGGCCGATGCGTGGCGGCATGTCCGCGCCAAGCAAGAGGAAAAGCATGCGCAAGGCAGGCATGACCCCTTGCAAGATTTCGGCTGGGACGAAGACGACGACTATGCAACCGAAGACGCAGCAGAGTCCGTTGACGAAATCCCGTTGGAACGCCTGCAACTGGGGCTGGACCGGGCCTTGCGCGGCGACTACCGCCCGCCGCCGCTGTTTGGCCTGGTCCTGACCACCCCCAGTGGCAATGTGCGCCCGCTGGCCGTGCCGCCGTTCTTCGACCGGGTGTTGCAACGGGCCGTCGCGCAAATCCTCAGCCCCGCGCTGGAATCCTCCCAATACCGCCACAGTTACGGCTACCGCGCCGGACGTTCGCGGATGAACGCCCGCGACGCGGTGCAAGCCGCCAGCCGCCAAGGCTACCAGTGGGTGTATGAATCCGACATCGCCGACTTTTTCGACAGCGTTGACCGGGGGCGGCTGGAAGTCCGCCTGCGGGCGCTGTATGGCGAAGACCCTGTGGTCGATCTCCTGCTGGCCTGGATGGGCCAGCCGGTGGAATACCAAGGCCAGACCATTACCCGCAAGGCCGGTCTGCCGCAAGGCTCGCCGCTCAGTCCGGCCATGGCTAATTTGATGCTCGACGATTTCGACGGCGACATGGAGGTTCTGGGCTTCAAGCTGATCCGCTTCGCCGATGATTTTGTCGTCCTTTGCAAAAGCCGGGGACAGGCCGAAAGCGCCAGTCGCGCCGCCGCCGCGTCCCTGGCCGAGCATGGGCTGGGCCTGAACCCCGACAAAACCCGCATCAGTGCCACGGCGGATGGCTTCCGCTATCTGGGCTATCTGTTCGTCAACGACTTGGCGGTGGACGTGTCCGGCCACAAAACGGAAACCCAGGGCAAGCCGGAAATACCCCCCCACTCCTGGCTGGCCCGTCTAGCCGGACGCACCCCGTTGCCGGTCGAAGCGGTTGAAATAAGCCGTCATTCCGGCATGGACCGCCGGAATCCAGATGGCATGGACGCTTACAATCCTGACCGTCCCTGGAGCCTGGCTCCCGGCGCTCCCTGCCGGGACGACGAAGCAAAGCCTAACCCAACAGCATTGGCCATCACCCCGGCATCTCCCAAGGATGGCAATCCAGCCAAAATCGGCGAAATGGGCGACATGGGCCAGCTACTCTGCGTCGTGGGCGGGCATGCCACCCTCAGCACCCACGCCGGACGGCTCAGGGTCGAGCGCGACGGGGAAACCCAACATGACGTGGCTTGGAACAACCTGCAAGCGGTGGTCTTGTTTGGCGCCCACACCCTCACCACACCGGCCCTGCTGGCGGCGCTGGCCCGGAAAGTGCCGGTGCATTTTGCCGGTTCGACCGGCGGCTATCGCGGCGTGTTGTGGACCGGCCAGCCCGCCGAGCCGGGGGCCGGCCTGTGGCTCAAACAGGCCAACCTGTTCGCCGACCCCGCCTTGTGCCTGCATCTCGCCAAGGAAATTGTCGATGCCCGCATTCGCCATTTGCGCGAAACCCTGCGTCGGCACGGCGAAACAGAGGCTGCCGAACGGCTTAAACTGATGCGGGCGAGTGTGGCGAATGCAACCGGGCTGGACATGCTCAACGGCGTGGAAGGTTCCGCCACCCGCCAGTTCTTCCAAGCCTTGCAAAACTTGCTGCCCGCCGACTGGCATTTCACCGGGCGCAACCGCCAACCCCCGCTCGATCCGTTCAATGCCTTGCTGTCGTATGGCTACACCCTGCTGCACGGCTATGTCGAAACCCTGCTGCACACCGACGGCCTGTTGCCTTGGTTGGGTTTCTACCACCAGGCGCATGGGCGGCACGCCACCCTCGCCTCCGACCTGATGGAACCGTTCCGCCATCTGGTGGAGCGCACGGCCCTGTCCTGCGTGCAGCGCAAGGAACTCAAGCCGCAAGACTTTTTCACCGCCGCCAATGGGGCTTGCCTGATGCAGCAGCAAGCCCGCCGCGACTATCTGGCCAGCCTGTTCAAACGGCTCAACGAACCGCTGCTGGCGACTGGCGAGGCCACCCCGGCCACCCCGGTCCAGCACATCCACCGGCAAAACCTGTCGCTGGCCGGCTGGCTCATGCGCGGCGAAGAATTTCACGCCTTTCGGACGCGGTGAGAATATATCCCGTCATTCCGGCAGGGATGCCGGAATCCAGCGTCCATGGATGGCAATCTGTGGGGCTGGATTGAACTTGAATAAGGCATCGTAGGCCGGAATAAGCCCGTTCGCGGGCGTTTCCGGCATAATCGCTTCTAAAATAATCTACGCTCAGGATTCTTCACCATGCACATCTACTTGGTCTGCTTCGACATCACCGACGACAGAATCCGCGACAAGGTGGGCAAGGCATTATTGGAATACGGCGACCGGGTGCAGAAATCCGTGTTTGAGATCGTCCTGCGCCGGCCGGAAGAATTGCAGGGCATCCGCGACCGGCTGCGCCCGTTACTGGAAGACGGCGACGACCTGCGCTTTTACCGGCTGTGTGCGGATTGCAGGCAAGCTTCCACCGGCATTCGCGGGGAGCGGCTGGCATACAAACCGGCGGTGGTGTTGGTGTAAAAACCCTATTTGGCGTACCCCAAGCGAGTTTTTGCCGCCAAACGCCCAGACAGGCATGTTTTATAGAAAAATCAAAAGGATACGGCATGAATTCGGGCTTTTTACAGGCTTGAGGTTCGCCAAGCCATAAAAAACATTAAGTTAGGCTTGAATAGTGGCCGAAAAAGGGCTAAATTATGCCTTGCCTCTGCGACGGACGACAGGTTCGCCAAAATGACGTTTCCAAGCCTTATGCGACGTGGCTTTCAGAGGCCAGAGTCGCAGAGGTACTAGCCGCCAAGGCTGTTGAAACTAGGTACCCCCTCAAAACTTGCGTAAGGAAGGATCAGGTCGCAGAGGTACTAGCCGCCAAGGCTGTTGAAACTCCTTTTGGTCGGCGGGAGGTGCGGCATATGCAAGGGTCGCAGAGGTACTAGCCGCCAAGGCTGTTGAAACAAAGGTTTTTGCCACCGTATGTCGCAACGGCTTCGTCGCAGAGGTACTAGCCGCCAAGGCTGTTGAAACGTGTGAATACACCATCTTCCATCGTGCCGAGTTCTAGGTCGCAGAGGTACTAGCCGCCAAGGCTGTTGAAACTTAAGTAAGTATGTGCCTAGTATACCCAGTATGCACTGTCGCAGAGGTACTAGCCGCCAAGGCTGTTGAAACTATCATGACAATTCTCCAGAAAGGTTGAAAGACACAGTCGCAGAGGTACTAGCCGCCAAGGCTGTTGAAACGTTCTAGTCTATTGTTCGTCAGCTTCCTGCTTTGTCGGTCGCAGAGGTACTAGCCGCCAAGGCTGTTGAAACTTAACCGCAGTTTCAATGGTTATCACTGCCAGAATCGTCGCAGAGGTACTAGCCGCCAAGGCTGTTGAAACTCAAAAGACAATAAACGAAGAGTGGTATCCACAACAAGTCGCAGAGGTACTAGCCGCCAAGGCTGTTGAAACCTTCAACGATATAATCGCCAATCGTGCACATTGGGGTCGCAGAGGTACTAGCCGCCAAGGCTGTTGAAACCTTTCAGTTTTCTCTTTGCGGTTCTTCAGGCCATTGAGTCGCAGAGGTACTAGCCGCCAAGGCTGTTGAAACCCACTTTATCCAAACCTTTGAATTCATCCAGACTCATGGTCGCAGAGGTACTAGCCGCCAAGGCTGTTGAAACACCCCTCCCATACGCCGGATCGCGTCGGCCTCGGGCGTCGCAGAGGTACTAGCCGCCAAGGCTGTTGAAACACTTAAGCCTGTTGTAAAGACGTCGTCAACTAAAAGGTCGCAGAGGTACTAGCCGCCAAGGCTGTTGAAACCTCAAGTGAGTTTTTCATAATGTATTCTCCTAAAATAGTCGCAGAGGTACTAGCCGCCAAGGCTGTTGAAACTTGAGTAGCAAGAAAGCATTCGTTGCTCCTGGAACGTCGCAGAGGTACTAGCCGCCAAGGCTGTTGAAACGCCCGATGGAAATCCCCCCACCCCCCCTTTGCAAGTCGCAGAGGTACTAGCCGCCAAGGCTGTTGAAACTTCCCCGGACTCCATGTCGATGTACATGCCAGTGTAAGTCGCAGAGGTACTAGCCGCCAAGGCTGTTTAAACTTGCTCATTTCGCAAATAGTGTACGTTCGCTTTCTCGTCGCAGAGGTACTAGCCGCCAAGGCTGTTGAAACCTTCGTAGTCAGCGTGCCCATTTGCGTCAACCGGGGTCGCAGAGGTACTAGCCGCCAAGGCTGTTGAAACTTTGGCGACATTGAAGGCAAGGTAAGACTCGAACGAGTCGCAGAGGTACTAGCCGCCAAGGCTGTTGAAACCGGTTAACAACCACGGTGTCGATTGGAGCAAACTTGGTCGCAGAGGTACTAGCCGCCAAGGCTGTTGAAACTTCAATGCTCCTTTACATTCGTCTCCTTCTCAGGGGGTCGCAGAGGTACTAGCCGCCAAGGCTGTTGAAACTTAGCCTCTTGTATTGCTTTGAATTGTTAAGATTCAGGTCGCAGTGGTACTAGCCGCCAAGGCTGTTGAAACATAGTGTACTCCCCGTGGGTGGTTTTGGGCTATATGTGTCGCAGAGGTACTAGCCGCCAAGGCTGTTTAAACCAAGAAACTCAACGTCAGTTTTAGCCAGCGCATATGGTCGCAGAGGTACTAGCCGCCAAGGCTGTTGA
>CAIODU010000147.1 GCA_903857165.1 uncultured Methylococcaceae bacterium
ACCTGAATTCGGCAGTTGGAATAGCTGTAGGGGCGAATTCATTCGCCAAATCAATGTATTACAGGCGAATGAATTCGCCCCTACAAAAAGTCGCATGTTCATAATTGTTTTGACGTTTTATGTTCAACTGCCGGATTTAGGATGAAAGGTTTGGCAGGGGCTTCCAAACCCGTCTGACCGGCTTGGCGATGATATTTTCATCTTAAGGCATGATGGGGCTGACAAATCATTCCCCGTCCGTTATAATCAGCGTTCATTAGGAGAGGTGTCCGAGTGGTTTAAGGAGCACGCCTGGAAAGTGTGTGTACGTTAATCGCGTACCGAGGGTTCGAATCCCTCCCTCTCCGCCACATTGAACTCCGCTGCAATCCAGCAGCGTCCCCAAACCCGCGTAATTGCGGGTTTTTTTTGCCTTGCCTTGCCTTGCCTTAACTTGATGTTATGCATGGATCCAAGGCTGGAGCGCCAAAGCTTGCTTTGGCAAACGGCGATCCAAATCCCTGCTGAAGCAAGCTTTGGTGTCCCATGCGTCACTGCCATTAACTGATGTTACGCACAAGTCGGCAAAGGGTTGCCGACCTACGGCGGTTATGGCCATTCCGGCCCCCTAGACCGTAGGGCGGCAACCCTTTGCCGCCAACGGTTTTGGTGGCTGTGCGTGACATCAGCCACCTTATTTTTGTATTGCTTGTTTAAAGGTGTAAAATCGTTCTTATCGGCACCGTCATGCAAAGCGTTGCATGACTGTTTCATTGATCCCCCCAACCCCTCTCGACGTGGGAAGCCACCATGGCAACAAGAAAAAAGACCGCCAAGAAAGAATCGGATGCAACGCGCGACGCTGATGCCGTCGAAACACAGGAGATGGGCGGAAAATCCATCGAGGCGCAGGAGGCTGCGGAAAATGCCGCTGCCGGTTTCCCCGTCGTCGGCATCGGCGCTTCGGCCGGGGGCTTGGCGGCCTTTGAAGCCTTCTTTTCCGGCATGCCCGCCGACTCCGATCCGGGCATGGCCTTTGTGCTGGTGCAGCATTTGGCCCCGGACCACAAGAGCATCCTCACCGAACTCATCCAACGCTACACCCGCATGCAGGTCTTCGAGGTCGATGACGGGATGCCGGTGCGGGCCAACTGCGCCTACATCATCCCGCCCAACCGCGACATGGCCTTTCTCAACGGGGCGCTGCACTTGCTGGAACCCTCATCCCCCCGCGGCCAACGCCTGCCCATCGACTTCTTTTTCCGCTCGCTGGCCCAAGACCAGCGCGAGCGGGCCGTCGGCATCGTGCTTTCGGGCACCGGCAGCGACGGCACCCTGGGGGTGCGGGCGATCAAGGGCGAGGGCGGCATGGTCATGGCCCAGCTCCCGGCCTCCACCGAATACGACGGCATGCCGCGCAACGCCATCGGCACCGGCCTGGTGGACTATGTGCTTCCGCCCGCCGAGATGCCCGCCCAGCTCATCGCCTACGCCGCCCGCGCCCTCTGCAAGCCCCCCCCGCCAGCCAGTGGCCCGGCGTCCACGGCTGGCGAGAACGCGCTGAACAAGGTCTTCATCCTGCTGCGCACCCGGACCGGCCACGATTTTTCCCAGTACAAGCCGAACACCATCAGCCGCCGCATCCAACGGCGCATGGCCGTCAACCAGATCGAAACGATGGACGGGTACGTCAAGTATCTGCGGCAGACGCCGACGGAGGTGGATGCGTTGTTTGGCGACCTGTTGATCGGCGTGACCAGTTTCTTCCGCGACCCGGAGGCGTTCAAGGCGCTTGAGGAACGGATCATCCCCAGGTTGTTTGCCGACAAGCCGGCGGGGGCCTTGATCCGCGTCTGGTCGCTGGGATGCTCCACCGGCGAGGAAGCCTATTCCCTCGCCATCCTCCTGCAGGAACGCATGGAAGTGCTGAGGCAAAGCTTCCAGGTGCAGGTCTTCGCCACCGACATTGACGGGCAGGCCATTGCCAAGGCGCGGGCCGGCGTCTATCCCGCCAGCGTCGCCGCCGACATCACGCCGGAACGGCTGGAGCGCTTTTTCACGGTCGAGTCTGACGGCTGCGCTTACCGCATCAACAAAGGCATCCGCGATCTGCTGGTCATTTCTTTGCACGACGTGGTCAAAGACCCGCCCTTCTCCAAGCTCGACCTGATCAGCTGCAGGAACCTTCTGATCTATATGGGCGGCGACTTGCAGAAGAAGGTCATTTCCCTATTCCATTACGCGCTGAAACCGGGCGGTTTCCTTTTCTTGGGCACCTCGGAGACCGTGGGCAGGGAGCATGGCGATCTGTTTGCCGAACTGGACCGCCCATTGAAGCTGTATCAGCGCAAGGAGGATTTTTTAGGGGGGAGTCTGCGGCGGTTGGTAACGCCCATGACGGCGGGGGGGGCTGTAGCGCCGGCCACCGGAAAAGCGGCATTCCCGGTGAAACGGTCAATGCGCGAACTGACCGAGCAGGCGCTGTTGCAGCAAGCCGTCCCGGCCTGCGCACTGGTCAACGGCTACGGCGACATTCTCTATGTTCACGGACGCACGGGGGCCTATCTGGAATTGGCCTCCGGCGAGGCCGGGGTCAACAACATTCTGAAGATGGCCCGCGCCGGGTTGCGGCAGGACCTGACGATGGCCCTGCACAAAGCCACAAAGACAAAAGACACCGTGCGCCACCCGTGCCTGCGCGTCAAAACCGACGGCGGTTCCACCTTGGTCAACCTGACCATCCGCCCGCTGCCGCCCCGCCTTGGGCCGGTCGAAGGGGAATGCCTAGACGCAACACCTGATGCGCCCCTGTACTTGGTCATCCTGGAGGAGGCGATGCCCTTAGACCCAGCCTTGCCAGCCGGGGAAGAGGCGGACAGCCACGATGCTTCGGCCCCGCCCGGTGCAGGCACTTCGGCTCCGCTCAGTACAGACACCGATGCCGACGCGCACATCATGGCACTCAGCCAAGAGTTGCATGCCAAGGAAGAATACCTACAGTCCGCCAACGAGGAGTTTGAGACCGCCAATGAAGAACTCAAATCCTCGAATGAGGAGATGCAGTCGGTCAACGAAGAATTGCAATCCACCAATGAGGAGCTTGAAACTTCCAAGGAAGAATTGCAGTCGCTCAACGAGGAAATGGCCACGGTCAACGTCGAACTGCAAACCAAGGTGGCGGATCTGTCGCGGGCCAACAACGACATGAACAACCTGCTGTCCGGCACGGGCATCGCCACCGTCTTTGTGGACCAGCGCCTGCACATCCTGCGCTTCACCCCCAGCGCCACCCAGATCATCAACCTGATCCGAAGCGACATTGGGCAGCCCGTGGCCCATGTCGTCTCCAACCTGGCCGGCTACGACCGTCTGGTGGAGGATGCGCAGGCCGTGCTGGACACCTTGGTTCCCAAAGATAGGGAAGTGCAGACCAAGGCGGGCCAGTGGTACACGATGCACATCGGCGCCTATCGCACCCTCGACAACGTGATCGATGGCGTGGTGATCACCTTTGTGGACATCACCGAGGCAAAGAAGACGCGGAAAGCGCTGCGTGAGACCCAAGCCATCCTGCAAGCCGCGATGGATATTAGCCAAGCGGGCATCGCCATTGCCGATGCCCCCAGCGGCATCCTGCGGTATGTGAACGATGCCGGACTGCTCATTCACGGCGGTGACCGCCAGAGCCTCGTCGACGGGGTAGGTGTCGACCGGTATGTGGCCAATTGGCAGCTTATGGACATGGACGGCAGGCCCCTGCACCCCGACGAAGTGCCCTTGGCGCGGGCGGTCAAATTCGGCGAAACCTGTAGCAGGGAGCTCATCATACGCAGGGCCGTCGGCGACGACCGCAGGGTCTTGGCCAAAGCCGCGCCCGTCAGGGATGACAGCGGGAAGGTCATTGCCGGGGTTGTGGTCTTTATGGACATCACCGACCCAGCCTCGAAGCTTTATGGAAGCGTGGGGGGCAATGCTGTTGAATCAAGCCCTCCCCGCATTGGGGGAAGATAATGCTGGAAACGCTCCAGTTTTATCTCGCCCCCACCCTAGCCCTCAATGTCGTTGAATTAAGGGGTAGGTCGGCATCCCCATGCCGACAATGGACTTCCAAAACAGAGATGGTTTTTGCAAAGGTTTTCATGGGTAGGTCGGCATCCCCATGCCGACAATGGACTTCCTCCCTTGTCGGCAAAGGGTTGCCGACCTACGAATGATGTTGTTTGGGCTTAATTCAACAGTATTGGGTGGGATGCTCCGCCCGAGTGACGAGGATGCACCATGAAAAATAAGACAGACAGCCCCACACCCGCCACCGAACTGCGCCGACAGGCCGAAGGGATCGCCCGGGGGAAAGCGGCCCAGCCAACGGCAAACCTATCGCCCGAACAAGTGCAGCGGGCATTCCACGAACTGCGAGTGCATCAGATCGAGTTGGAGATGCAGAACGATGAGCTGCGCCGGGTGCAGACGGACTTGGAGACCTCGCGGGCGCGCTATTTCGACCTGTACGACCTCGCCCCAGTCGGCTATTTGTCGCTCGGCGAACAGGGGATGATCCAAGAGGCCAACATCGCCGCCGCCACTTTGCTGGGTGTGTCAAGGCGCACGCTAATCATGCAGCCCTTCAGCCGTTTTATCCTCCCCGAGGATCAGGATATCTTCTACCGCCACCGCAAATTGCTCTTCGCCACCGCCACGCCGCAAGTTTTCGATCTGCGGCTTGACAAAAACGACGCCGCACCCTTCCCGGCGCAACTTATGATGGCCGTGACCAGTGACACCGACGGCATCCCCATGTGCCTGACCGTGGTGAGCGACATTACCGAGCGCAAAAACAACGAGGAACGCCTGAGCCAAGCCGCCGCCGTGTTTGAAAACACCCGCGAAGGCGTGATGATCACCGATGCCGGACAGACCGTCCTCAGGGTGAACCGGGCCTTCACCGCCATCACCGGCTACACGGAAACAGAAGTGCTGGGCAAGAAGCCGTCGCTGTTAAGCTCAGGCCACCACGACCCGGGGTTCTACGCCGACCTGTGGGCCGTGGTTGACGCAACCGGGCATTGGCAGGGCGAAATCTGGAACCGGCGCAAGGATGGCGAAATCTACCCGCAACTTTTGAGCATCAGCGCCGTGCGCGATGCCACGGGCCTGGTCACCGATTATGTCAGCGTATTTACCGACATCACCCAGATCAAGGCATCCGAGGACCGGCTCGACTTCCTCGCCCACCACGATGCGCTCACGGGCCTGCCCAACCGCTTGCTGCTGTTCTACCGGCTGGAGCATGACATCAGCGTGGCGCGGCGGGAGGGTATGAAACTTGCCCTTCTGCTGCTGGATTTGGACCGCTTCAAGGATGTCAACGACGGCCACGGTCACTTGGCGGGCGACGAACTCTTGCAACAGGTGGCGGAACGGCTGAGTGTCCGCTTGCGTGATGCGGACACGGTAAGCCGGTTGGGCGGGGACGAGTTCGCCCTCATTCTGGCAGACTTGACCCACTGCCAGGATGCGGCCAAAGTGGCCGGCGAGATCATCGATGCCTTCAACGAGCCTTGGCGGTTGCACAATGGCGCGGAGGTGAGCATCGGCGCCAGCATCGGCATCAGTCTTTTCCCTGAAAACGGGCAGAACCCGGAGGAGTTGTTGCAACAGGCGGATGTGGCGATGTATCAGGCCAAGAACGAGGGACGCGGAAAATTCAAGTATTTTTCCGAGGACATGACCCAAGCCGCCCGTGCGCGCATCGGTCTGGAAACCCGGCTGCGCCGCGCCATGGCAAGCGACAAACTGTGTGTCCATTACCAACCCCAAATCGACATGGCATCGGGCCGCATGGTGGGTGCCGAGGCTTTGGTGCGTTGGCAAGACCCGGACGAAGGGCTGATCCCGCCCGGCCGGTTCATCCCGTTAGCCGAGCAAACCGGCCTGATTGTCGCCATCGGCAAATGGGTGCTGAGGGAAGTCTGCCGCCAGGGCCGGCAGTGGCTTGATGCCGGCCTGCCGCCGCTGAACTTGGCCGTCAACCTGTCGCCGCACCAGTTGCGCCATAGCGACATGGGCGCAACCCTGGCTCAAATACTGGACGAAACCGGCTTCCCCCCCGAACGGCTGGAACTGGAACTGACCGAGAGCGCCCTGATGGAACGGGGGTTGGAGTCCGCAAGGATTCTCGATGAGTTGCGGGCCTTGGGTGTCCGCCTGGCCCTTGATGATTTCGGCACCGGTTACTCGTCCCTTGCCTATCTCAAGCGTTTCCCCTTGGACGTGCTTAAGATCGACAAGAGTTTCATCGACGATATCCCCTTCCATCAAGACGACATGGACATCGCCTCCGCCATCATCGCCATGGGCCACATCCTCCGTCTGAAAGTCACCGCCGAAGGCGTGGAGACGGTGGAACAATTCGAGTTTCTGAAGGCGCAAGGCTTCGATAGCTACCAGGGCTATTTCAACAGCCATCCCATGCCGGCGGAGGCGTTCGCGGCACTGCTGCTAAAACAAATTGAAAAAATAATCTTGAAGGTTTAAGTTTAAGCCGCCTCGCTATGACCGAACTTCTTTCAATGGGCTATGGCGACACGAAATGGATTTCCAACCGCTTGCCGAGTGCCTTGGCGTATTTGCGCAAGGTTCCGATGCTTGGCGAGTGCTTGCCGGACACCAGCGCCGCTTCCAGCCGCGCCACGGTGGGTGTCTTGGTCCCCATGCGCTCTGCCACTTGCGCCTGGGTCAATCCGGCTTCGCGCCGTGCGGCCAAAATTTCATCCAGAATGGCGAACTCCTCGCGGTTGAGAAGATCATATTCCGCCCGGACTACAGGGTCTTCTAGCATTTTTGCCTTGAATTCTTCATGCGTGAGCATTTTTAAACTCCTTCATTCGGGTTGTAATAGGAGATGGTGTAGTTCATATCCAATACGTTAACAAATTTGTTATTGTTTACACAAGGCGGCTAACAACTTAAGGCGGGGCACGATCAAGGCTTATCCGTTCGCCCTGAACTGGTCGAAGGGTGAGCGGGTAAGCTGTTCATGGTTCGACAAGCTCACCACGAACGGCTTAACCTGCCCCGCCTTAAGCTGGTAGCCACAAATTCATTGCGCAACGGTTTTGTTGCGCAATTTGCTTTCCCCCTGCCTATCCCTCACCGCTTGCAACACCCGAAACGCGCAGCCGACCAAATCCTTTTCAATTTCATGTTCCCAAAACCTTAAAGGCAGCCAGCCGAGGGCGGTTAGCGCCGCGTTGGCGGCGAGGTCGCGGACGATGTTCTTGGTGAATTTATTCACCCAGAAACCTTGGTTGGATTTCGGCACCTTGCCATGCAGGGGGCAGCCGTGCCAAAAACAGCCATCAACAAAAACCGCCACCTTGGCGGAGGGGAAAACTAGGTCAGGCTTGCCGGGAAGTTTGTTTTTCAGACGGTAGCGCAAGCCCGCTGTCCACAGCGCCTTTCGCAATAACATTTCCGGGGAGGTTTCCTTTGAGCGGATGCGGCTCATCAGCCAACTGCGCTCTGCGGTGGAAAGCCGGTCAGTCATTCAGCCTTCATATACCTCGTCTTGGGTAATCACCGCCAGCACCCAAGAGAAATGGCCTTCGGTTATTTTTGAACCGCAATAGGCGCAAACCCCGGTCTGGCCTACTTTGTCGGCGGCTGCCCCGCAGGAAGGGCAGGTTTTCAGGTCATATTCATTATCGATCTTCTTTACCCCGGCGGTTCGTATGAAGGTCCAATATTCGCTGAATTGCCGGGGTTTCTTGACCGTGCCACCAATGACTTTACTTTTGTTGTCGATGGTATAATCCAAGCAGGAGGCGAATACCCGGACGGTTAATGAATCGTAGAATTTGTCCAAATCAATCCGCGCTATCTCAATCTTCTGAATATCTATGTTTTCCAAGATATTCCGCCAGCCCAGTCTTGCATATTCATCCATCCAGAAACCGTTGGATTCATAAAGCCTGTCGGAAACCAAATGGCGGGCTTTTCGCCAATCGCCTTTGCTCCAAGCGGCATAGGTCGCCAAAAAATAAGGCTTGACTACTTGTTCGCGGAAATTATTGAAAAACGAATTCCAATCGCCAAGTCCGTGCTTTTGTAAAAACTCCATGGCTTGGGTTTCCAAACCAGTTTGGATATAAGTTGGGAATTTAGTCCCCACCTCTTCCACATAACCGCCTGGGTCTTCGGTTTGAAACGGTTGGCTGTCAATGACATCAATTTTAACGATCTGCCATTGTTGTTCACCCGCTTGGATGAATGAGTGGCAGTATTGGCATTCACCGGCATCGGTGAAGTCGGCGGGGGCGCCGCACGACGGGCAGGACAAGGTCCGCATTTGCTCCGGTTGCGGGGATAATAGACCGGTTTTGCGTCCGAACAACCAGGATTCACGATTGACAAGGCGAACTTTTTCATGGGTCTTGAGGTATTGCAAAGTTAAGTTCGATTCAAATTCAACCAAAATGTTGTCAGTTTGTTGCCAGTCAATGAAATTGACGATCTTGGCTTTGCCGATGACAATGTCATGGATGCGTTGCTGCCGGTAAAACACATTGTTCGTCGTTTGTTCGGCGATTACTTTGGATATGAAGGGGGAGAGCAGCAGGAATTGTTCAGACCCCCTGAAAGAATAAAACTTATGGTAGATCAGGCAAACGAAATCGATAAACAGTACTTTTGAGAAGTTAGGATCACGTTCATTCAACACCCGTAGTTTATCGTCGATCCCTGCATTCAATTTATCTAAATATTCTGGTGGTTTAGCCCTAACAGTGCTGGTATTTCCAGAGTATGAGCCTTGGGTTAAAAGCCGTAATAGAACATAGATGACAAGTATTAGAAAAACAATTTCAACCAATGTGGTGGAATGGTTGTCAGAGTAGACGGGTTGGCTGTTGCCACTTGGGTAAGTATTTGTCGAACCCGGACGGGTTGAATATCCGTAGGACGATGAACCCCCCCCCCAACTGCCGCCGCTGGAACTGCTGGAACTGCCGCCACTCGATCTACCCGAACCGCTGGAACCACTGGAACCACCGCTAGAAGACCCGCCACTGTATGAATGCCCACCCCCCATGCGGGCCTGTGTCTCGGTGATGGAAAATAGATTTAAAAGAATGCCAAAAAGCACTAGGCAAACCCAACGAGTTGGAGAGGACTGATGATCAGATTTCATAAATCGATTTCCAAATTATCGGGCAATTCATTAATATCGCCCTCCACTTGGGGAATATACCGGCTGAACAGCGTTTGTAATCCTTCCAATTTTTCAAGAAGGGATTGGCCGGGATTATTGGCTTGGAAAACCCCACGAAAACCCTGTTGAATTTTCTTCCATTCGCCAGGAGGAATCGCCGACTCCACGCCTTGGTCGGGGATAATGACGATTTGCCTTTCCCATACGGCGATGAATATCAACACACCCGTCTTGTCCCTAGTATGGTGAATCCCCCCTTTTTGAAAACAAGCCCTTGCCATAATCTCAGCGGATTTTTCCAACCGTTTTTGCCCTACCACGAGTCTAAGTAACATAGGTATTCCACCTACCAATACCGCGCCCATGACGAAACTGAAAACTATGCCAATGTAGACGACCCAATCATCATAAAATTCATGGGAGAATCGAAAATAAGTCAATGCCACAAATGCAAGTGCCGAACCTATGGCCAATGGAAATTCCGAGTACCCATGGACACGGGATTTGATGATGACCACCAGTTCGACATGTGACTGGCTTTCGATCTGGGAGATGACCCGGCCAATTTTGGAACGAGTTTCCTCTTTGAAATAGTTTGACATACTACTGTTTCACATAGATTAGCTTGTCCGTGTCAAAGCCCAATTGTTTGGCCTTGGCGACCAGTTGTTTTTGCACGGTGTCCGGCAATTGAGGGGTGCGTGACAATATCCATAAATAGGAATAATCCGGGCCGCTGACCAGTGAATAGCCATAGTTTTCATCCAAACCGATGACATTGTAAGCACCGTAGAAGGGGCCGAAGAAAGAAACCTTGAGTCGTCCTTCCGTCGGTGGGCCTACAAAAAAGGCTTTGCCTTCGGCTTCTTTCCAGATCCGTTGATCAGGGTCGTAACCCCGGTTGAGTACGCGCAGTCCACCGTCTTCCCGCAGACTATAGTGGGCACTGATTTGTTCCAGTCCGGTTTCAAAGGAATTATCCAACCGGGCTATTTCATACCAAGTCCCCAGATAACGGTTGGCATCGAAACCTTGCACAGCCTTTACATTAGCCGGGATGCCCACACAGCCTGAGATTAGAAAGCCCAGGGTAACCAACAGTGTTTTTATCATCATTATTATTTTCGCTTGCATCCTAAACCACAGACTCAAAACCCTCGAATTGGGGGTGGCCCAAATAAACACCTTTGGAAGTTCCCGCATTGGCGTGGGCTTTGCGAAACGCCTCGGAATGCGTCCATGCCTCGAAGGCTTCACTCGACTCCCAGATCGAGTGGGAGGCGAACAAGGTGAATTCTTCGTTGCCCGAACCTTGCAACAAATGGAATTCTTTAAAGCCGGGAACTCCTTCCAAGTGTGAATCGCGATTTTTCCAAATCTCGATGAACTCGCTTTCGCGTCCGGGGGCAATTTTAAAACGATTCATGGCGACAAACATGATGGCTCCTGAGTATTCAGTTTAGGTAACGGGTAGAAGGTGTCGCCAATGTCCACCATGACCGGGCGCAGTTTTTCCACCGACTGGCGAAGTTGGCTTAGGGCTTCGAGGACTTCGCGGGATTCGACTTGGACGGTGATTGACATGGGTTAAGCGTAAGCCCCAAGCGTGGGGGAGTCAAGGCGGGTTGAACTTTTCCGGCTTTGGTGTCATCATACTAGGCGAACACTCCATCAACGGGAAAGTTGACATCGGCCTGCGCTGTTGATGGTTTGGGCGGGGGTTAGATGTCTATGCCCCCGCTTATCATACCCGCCTGTACAGCAAAGCCCCGTTTCTCTTCGTTTCAATCCAACCGCCATTTGCACCAATCATTCGGCCCCCTGTCCGTTGCATCAAATCGGCGTATCATGCCGCTTAGTCCCTACCAAACGCACCGCCGAAAACAAACCTCCGCACTGAGAACGCTTGTCGTCTACCACCAGATGGGCCGGTCTTACCCGGCTGTCATTTCAGAGGTTGCGTCGTTTCGCCTATTGTTCCCGCTTTCCCTCATCAACCATGTTGATGACCAGAAGGCCGGCAAAACCGGCCAAGGAACCATTGACAAATATCCAGTAGGGCAGTGTGGCCAATCCCGTGCCCGGAAGCTTGGCCCCTGTGAGCATCGAAAAGCCCAGGGCGGCGAAAGCTGAAAGTACCGTCCCTATAGCCCCGACGTTGAATCCATAGAAAAATCCACGTTCGCCAGCGATGCGCGCCGAGGTATATCCTGATATGAAGCAAGTGGCGATGCCAAGCATTTGGCTTACGGCGAACATCGCACCGCCTTCACCCATATCCAAGCTATTTTTCAATAGCGGCAAGATCAAAATATGGACGGCATAGATCAAGGCGAAAACCGCCGTGCCTATAAGGATTGCCCTTGGATTGACAGTGTTCATGGCCGATTTTTCTCAGAGGATATGGGTGCAAACCATCTCAATGATCCAGTGGCAGAGATGGGTGACGGAAGATTCTTATGCCAATTGTACATTTTCAGTCCAGCAACCGTTGAAAATTTTCTGGGTGACGGGTCAAATCGGTGGATTTCCATAGCATGATGCGGCGGCTGCCCCGGTAGAACTGGGCAAATATTGCCCCGTCTTCGCTGACCGAAGCATCAGGATGTCGAACCAGTACCACATAGCCTTGACCGTGGATGTTTAACCAATCCCACAATTTTTGTTTGTCGCGGATATCGACCAGAGGCTGTTGCAAGCGTCCAAGAAAGTTAAAATCGCCATTGTATTTCCCCCAATAGGCGATGGGGGCGTCTTGTTTTTCCAAAGCAGCCAATCTGTCCGCGAATGTTTGCATAGAATAATAAGGCCAGCCTACTTGGATGAAAATCAAGTGAACGCCCAACATCAATCCAAGCATGGCCCATGACAGGCAGCGCACACCCATTAACGGTGTCCTAGGACGCAAGACCAAGACAAGAACCCCCAAGCTTAGAACGGGCAATTTAACCGAAAGCGGGATGTTAACCAGTATTTCGGCGGCCTCTTTGGTGGTCAGCACCCAACCCAATAAGGGAAGCAGCAGAAAAAGCATAACCAAAAGAATCATCATCAGTCCAAAGGGGATTTGGTCTTTGCGACCAACCAAGGGACAGGCCAGGGTAAGGGCGCGGGAAGCGAGCAAGGCCAATGCGGGGAAGATCGGAAGTAGGTAGTGGATTTGCTTGGCGCTGACCATTGAGAAAAGCGCCAGCGCGGTTAAGCTTTGCACCGCACAAAAGCGCAAACCGGTATCAAGGGCCAAGCCTTTCGCCGAACGCCACAAGGGAGGCCAGAAAATCCAAGGCAGGCAGACCATCGGCAGCACTGTGAAATACCACCAAAATGGACGGTCGTGGGCAAAGGAATGACTGATGCGTCCGGCGGTCTGGCCCCAGAAAATCAAGCTCCGGTATTCTTCGCCACCGGAGAAGCCGGCGGGTATGGCCCACGCCAAGGCAATGAGCACACCCACCAGAAACGCCCCCAGCGCGAGAACGAACCAATTTCGCCAGCCGTTTTCCGGTCTCGATTCAAGCCACCAAGGCGCGAATAAGGCTGGAGGTAAAATCATGATGAGAATCGCCGGGCCTTTGGATAATATGCCGGCCCCTATTGCCAATGCGGTCATCATCCAACCGAGGCGGGTTCCCCCCTGGGCGGCGCGGATGATTCCGTGCAAAGCGAGCAAGGTGAAAAACGTCGCCAGCATGTCATAGAGGGTGAGTGAGGTCCACAACGCCCATACTGGCAGGCCGAGCAGAATCAATGGGGCCATCTTGGGGCTGGTTTCGTCATCCGGCCACAATCGGCGGGACAGACTGGCGGTCAGAACCAGGTTGCCCAAGGCGAATAAAGGTGCGACCAGACGGGCATTCCCTTCGCTGACCCCAAACAGCGACCAAAATAGGTGGATGCACCATTGAAAAAGGGGTGGTTTGTGGCTGTAAGGCAAGCCGTTTAAATGCGGCACCAAGAAATCGCCTCGCTGCCACATCTCCCAAGCCACGGAAACCGCACGGGTTTCATCGACCGGGGTCAAGGGTCGGCAAGAAAGCCCCATCAACACTAAAGCCAGCCAGATGAGAATGTAATCTTGGGGGAAAAAACGGGATCGCATGTCAGGCAAAGTCAATCTCGACTTTTTTTGGGAAATCCTTGATTAAGATGCTTTCGCCCAACGCTTGGGAGTTGTTAAAAAACGTCATGTCGCCGCCACTGTCGCACACCCAGAATTCTTTCGCGCCCCTGGCAAAATACAATTCCTTTTTTTCCAGCATTTCCTGCCGCGTGTTGGAAGGGGACAATATTTCGATGACGACTTCCGGCGATTCCTGATAGGGGTTTTGGCGCTTGTTTTTGCCGAAAAACGCATAGCTTCCCCATGCGACATCCGCCACTTTGACGCCTTGGGCGGTTTGGATGCCGCACTCCGAAATCGGTCTGCCATTTTCACCCAATTTAACCAGCCATTCGATCAGAATGGCTTGGTAAATCCCCTGTTCATTGCTGGCTGGACTCAACTCGATTTTCCCCCATTTGTTGGTTTCCACCTTATATTGAATGTCTTTAAATATTTTATTTTCGCAGATTGCTTGCCAGTTCATTGCGGTATCCTCAATGTTTGTGAATTGCTGTAGACTGGATGGAGTTTGCGGAATGCGGGACTCCGGTAACTCCTGTTTCCCGGACTCCGCAAGCTTCGTCCGGGCTGCTTGCTATTTTTTCTGTGAATCGATTGGTTTGGGAGTGGCAATCGGCTTATCTGGAACAACTTGGACATGAACTTCGGGTGGCTGGGATGGGTAAACCCGCATGATGCCAAATACGATGCCGGACGCAATTGCGATTCCACCAAGCAGCGTCGTGATCATCCAGCGAGTCAGATCGGTCTTGGCTTCTGACACATCAGCTTTACTTGCCATGTTTTTAATATCTGACACATCGGCCCTAGTCGCCATGTTTTTACCTATGTGGTCGAGGTGTGTGTTAATTACCGCAACGTCTTTTTTAATCTCATAAATATCTTCGCGTATTGCCTGGACATTAGTTTCGAGATTCCCTACGCGCCGTTCTAGCTCTTTCATGCCGTCATCTCCACCATTTCCACTGTTGGACTGCCGCTGTGATGTGGATTTTTTGCCATCAGTGCTTGTTTTGTCAGTTACCAATTTGAGTGTCATTGATCTTTCTCTCCGATGATATCCATGCTTGCAGATGGATCAAACTTTGAAATCGCACAAAACCACAGGTTAAGCAGGTAAAGGGAATAATAGATAACTCATGGCCTGTTGGTTTATCTTCTCGCACTATGACAACATTGGCATAGTCTGGGGAAAGCATGTCGGACTGTTCAGAATTAGCGGCAGAAACGCCCCAATCCTCTTGACCGCAGAAGGGACACTTCTCCGATGCACCGTTGTGCCTAAAATATTCAACAATTATGTCTAGACTGATATTCATGGCAATACCTCAAGTTTTGTTAGTCATTTCAACGGTTTCAGGCACAAACGCCCTTCTTTGCAACCACATCACCCCAAACAAATCGACAATCCCCATCCCCAACCGTTGCCAAGTGTCGTATTTGGACACTCCGTTCAAGCGGGGCCGGTGGTTGACCTCCACGGAGACGACCTTGCCGCCCGCACGTTGCACCAAGGCAGGCAGGAAACGGTGCATGTGGTCGAAATACGGCAGCAGCAAAAACAACTCGCAGGGAAACACCTTCAATCCGCAGCCCGTGTCAGGCGTGTCGTCGCCAAGCACACAGCCGCGAACGGCATTGGCGATGCGCGAGGAAATTTTGCGCCAGCCACTATCCTTGCGGGATTTGCGGTAGCCGGCCACCATCGACTTTGGGTTTTCCCGCTGCAACCCCCGCCATGCCTCCAGCAGACGGGGGATGTCGGCGGGGTCGTTCTGCCCGTCGCCGTCCAACGTGGCGATGGTCGCCCCCTGGGCGGCATGGATGCCGGTCCAGAGCGCTGTGCTTTGGCCGCAGCCCTGCCGGTGGCGCAGGACGCGCAAGCGGGGCTGGCTTTGAAGCAGGGCGGTTAGCGTCGGCAAAGTGGTGTCGGTGCTGCCGTCGTCCACATAAATGATTTCATATTCGCATAGGCCATCCAGTGTACGGACGATTTCGTCCAGCAGAGGGGCGAGGTTTCCCGCCTCGTTGCGCACTGGCACGACAACCGATAGCTCCATGACTTGGCTCATCACTTTAAAATGACTGGTGGCGCAGGGACGGACTGTCTACGCGACTGGTTGCCGCCGCCTATGCAGTCCGTTGCCACGGATTTACCTACAGTCTGCCGGTGAAAGCCACGCCTGGCTCGCCCGCAATGATCTTACCAATGACCAGGGCGGGTTCACCCAAAGCCCGCAATGTTTCAATGGCGGGGGTTTCGTCTTCGGCGGCCACGACTACAATCATGCCCATGCCGCAATTGAAGGTGCGCAGCATCTCGGCTTCCTCCACTCCGCCTTCCAATTGCAACCATTGGAAAATCGTTGGCAACTTCCAGGCATCCAAGTCGATTTGGGCACGGCAGCCGGTATTCAACATCCTTGGCAGATTTTCAGTGATTCCGCCGCCGGTGATGTGGGCCAAGGCATGGACAGGCAGGTCCTTGAGCAGCGCAAGCAAGGGTTTGACATAGATTCGGGTCGGCTCCAGCAGCCAATTGCCCATCGGCCTGCCGTCCAGATTATCACTCAGGCTTGCCTTGGCACGTTCCAGAATCTTGCGGATAAGGGAATAGCCATTGGAATGGGGGCCGGAGGAAGGCAGGCCGATGATCACGTCGCCAGGCCGGACTAGGCTGCCGTCAAGGATTTTGTCCTTTTCCACCACACCGACGCAAAAGCCGGCCAAGTCATATTCACCGGATCGGTACATGCCAGGCATTTCAGCGGTTTCCCCGCCCACCAATGCGCAACCGGCCATCTCGCAGCCGCGCCCGATTCCCTCCACCACGGCGGCGGCAGTATCCACGTCCAACTTGCCAGTGGCGTAGTAATCGAGGAAAAACAAGGGCTCGGCACCTTGCACCACAATGTCGTTGACGCACATGGCCACCAAGTCAATGCCCACGCCTTGATGCCGCCCGGATTCGATGGCCAGTTTCAACTTGGTGCCCACGCCATCGGTCCCGGCCACCAGCACCGGTTTTTTGTAGCGATCCACCGGCAGTTCAAACAAGGAACCGAAGCCGCCCAGTCCGGCCAAAACGCCTGGAATGCGTGTCCTTGCGGCAACCGGTTTGATGCGTTCCACCAATGCATTGCCGGCCTTGATGTCAACGCCGGCGCTCCTGTAACTGAGACCCTGCTCGCTGGTCGTGCTCAATGTCGCTACCTCTCTTTCTCAAATGGGTTGTTGATGCGCGGGCCGATCCCCTGAATAGGGTGTAACGCCCTTTATCGTCAATGTGCTATTGTACAGTGCTATTGATTCGACGGCTTGCGAAAAGGTGAGTAATCGTGGATGCCCGGCATATCCCCAACCTAATAACGGTTTTACGTATCTTACTGGTTTATCCGGTCAATTATTTCCTATTGGAACGCCGATTCGGCCTTGCCCTGGGCTTGTTTGTCCTAGCCGGCTTGTCCGATGGGCTGGATGGTTTTTTGGCCAAGCATTATCATTGGCAAAGCCGCCTAGGCTCCTACCTCGATCCATTGGCCGACAAACTGTTGCTGGTGTCCAGTTTTTTGAGCTTGGCTTGGCTGGGGCTGGTTCCGGTCTGGCTGACTGCTGCCGTGGTGTTGCGCGATGGGGTCATCCTTGCCGGCGCCATCGCCTATTATTTCTTGCTCAAGCCTTTTGAAGGCCAACCGCATTGGACAAGCAAGGTGAACACCTTCTTGCAACTCCTACTGGTTGTCTCGGTGTTGTTCAGCCAAGGGGTATGGCCTCTTGCGGAAGGGCTGCTTTTTTTTCTGATCCTCGTCGTGCTGGTCACCAGCCTGGTAAGCGGGGCGATTTATGTCCACGTCTGGGGAAGCCGTTATCTGCGGGAAACCGGTTCCCCCCGGTGAGTTTTTTTACCATGAAGCGATCCCGGACGGATAGGGGATTTTCAATCATTAAATTGTTTGCCAAAGTCGCACTGACAGCATTGCTTTTGGCGATGGGGCTTGTCATCGCGATGCGTTGGCTTTAGAGGTTTATCTGAATATCGTTCAGTTCGGGGACGGAATTTACGGGGTCGAGGCGGCAAGCCGGAGATTTTTTGGCAAGCCCGCCAGCCGGCCCGAACCCGGCGAGGCCGCCTTGTTGGCGGCGGTGCTTCCCAATCCGCTGAAGCTTAGATCAGATGCCCATGTTGCTCAAGGTCATGATGACTTCGTTGAGGATGCCGGTAACGCTAGGATGCTCCACCTCAAAGTGGACGATGGCTTCTTTGACATCCTCCACCAAATCCTGATGTCCCTCGCTTACACCCGTGTAATCCACATTCTGCTCAATGTTTTCGACCAAGTTTGTCAGCCGCTCCCTGGCTTCCGGGCTGTCTAAACGTTCTCCTTCCTCGCGCAACGCGCCGAGTGCATCGTTGATTTTTTGTTCGCTCATGGCATTCGCTAACTCTAAGTGTAAGGTTTTATGAAGCGGCTTATCGTAACATGAAATGCCGCATTTTTGCGTTCAATCTGTCGAAGAGTGCAATGTTTCAAATCGGGGAAAAATTGGATTTGGAAGATTAAGCAACGCAACAATGGCAAGAAAGGCTTGTCGATACTATAATTCGCCGGTCGATTAAAAAACGACGGAATTATCCAAGGGTGCCCGGTTGCGGCTTAAGGGAAGCGACAAGTGTCGCCGCCGGGGACACCTCAACCAACTGATGCATTTTAAAAGAGGAAAAAACAATGAAGAAGAAATTTTCTGTAGTCGGAACCATCCTAGCCACTGCATTTCTGGTAGGCATCGCCCAATCGGCGTTGGCCGAAGGGGAGCCGGATGCCGCAAAAGGCGAAAAACTTTATCAACGTGAGGGTTGCCAAGGTTGCCACGGTGCCGATCTTAAGGGTTCCGCCGCCTATCCAAACTTGCTAACCAGCGCGAAAACCGCAAATATTGCAGACTTCACCAAGGCGGTGGTAACGGAAGGCAAGGGACCGATGGCTATATTCAAGGCTAACGCGAAAGTTTCAGCCGGCATTGCCGACCTGTTCGCCTTCGTCAGCAGCAAGAAACCGAAGTAAGAGCCGGTTTTTTTACCGGAAGAATTACGATTCTTCCTTTAAAACAAGCCCCCGGCCACTTTCGCGTGACCGGGGGCTTTTGTTTTTGACTTGCCGGCGCGGTTTAGGATTTGGTTAAAAATAACCTCCCGAAAGAGGCCAAATGTAGGCCGGAATAAGCCCGCCTTGGCGGGCGTTTCCGGCAAAGTCAGCCTCCGCGACTTGTCGGAGGCTTGCCGGAAACGCCCGTGGACGGGCTTATTCCGGCCTACGGTGCAAGGAAGTTATTTTCGGCCATATACTTACTCAAGCGACAAGATATAATTCCACATTCCTTCTTCAACCGGCATGACGGACAGACGGTTGCCGCGGCGGATCAGCGCCAGCCCTTCCAATTCTTGCTTGTCTTTGAGTTCGGCCAGTGTGATGGTGCTATTCAATTTGCGCACGAACTGCACATCCACCATGAACCAGCGCGGGTTGTCCGGCTTGCTGGACGGGTCGAAATGCTTGCTCCCGGGGTCGGATGCGGTAGGGTCGGGGTAGGCTTCCCTGGCGATGCGGGCGATGCCGACAATGCCCGGGGTTGCGCAATTGGAGTGGTAAAAGAAAACCAGATCGCCGGTTTTCATCCCGTCGCGCATCATGTTGCGGGCTTGATAATTACGCACGCCATCCCAGTGTTCGGTCTGGTTGGGGCGGCTTGCCAAGTCATCAATGCCGAACTCGCCCGGTTCGGATTTCATCAGCCAATAATTCATTGCAGTTTGTCGGGGGGGAAGGTCAATACTGTTGAATTAAGCCTATGCAACAGAATCCGTAGGGCGGCAACCCTTTGCCGCCGAGGGAAGAACAAGTTCATTGTCGGCATGGGGGATGCCGACCTACTCCTTAA
>CAIODU010000148.1 GCA_903857165.1 uncultured Methylococcaceae bacterium
ATGTTACGCATGGACGCGAAAGAGGGATGACGGGAGCGTCAAAGCTTGCTTTGACAAGAGAGCGGGAAATGCGAAGCTTGCTTCGCCTGTCAAAGCAAGCTTTGACGCTCCAATCCTAGGCCGTTGCGTAACATCAGTTAAGTAACCTGATGGTCATTGATTTCACTTTGGGTCATGATTTTTGCGTGAAGGAAAGTGAAAAATTGGACGCGGCGCTAGGGCTATTAAACTCCCAGTTCATCAAGGACATGCCTTGCACAGGCATTCTTCGTGGCAGGCGTACACACGCCACAATCGCAGTTTTCCACAACCTTGAACCGTCTGCCACGCTTTGACACCATCGTCAACAACACATCCTTGTACAGCAGTCTGCCCGGTAACGCAACCGCTAAATTTTAACTAACAGATGTTTTACGCACTGACTTAAGAACTGATGTCACATGCAAGCTGTTGTTGGGTTGCCATGAAAGTACGGATAACATCCCTTGAAGGGATGTTATCCGTGGGGTTACTGTGCGCATCCAATCCACCCGACTGCGTAACGGCATTGAATAAAAAAGCATGACACAAAGGCTGGCGCTACGGCATAATCATGCCATCAATGCTTTTTCCAAGCCTAATGGGTTAGGGTTCAAAAGGAGCAAGAAGCTGCGAGCCAGTGATGTCCGTTGGTGACGCTCCCCAAATACTACTAATGACCGGCATCAAACAAACCCCTTTTTCCTAGAAAAGAGAATCCCAATGAACTATGCCCTGAATATTATCCTATTCACCATTGGCTTGTTTACTGCCATGTTGCTGCTGTTGGACTGGGGGCGCAGGATGGGCCAACGGCGAATACTGCGGGACGGCGAGAAGGCTTCAGAAGGCGACGGGTCTGTAAATGGGGCCATTTTCGCCTTGATGGGATTGCTGGTTGCCTTCACCTTTTCAGGCGCGGCAACACGGTTTGATGTCCGGCGTCATTTGATTGCGCAAGAAGCCAACGCCATTGGCACCGCTTACCTGAGGCTTGACATATTGCAGCCAAGCACTCGGGAACCGCTTAAGGAACTGTTTCGTCGCTACTTGGACGGACGGTTGGAAATTTACCGCAACTTCACGGACCCAGCGTTGGTGAAAGCAAATTTAGCCGAATCCGCTGCGACGCAGGCAGATATCTGGCGCTTGGCGGTGTCCGCCTGCCGTGATGAAAGCAGTCAACCCGCCACCATGCTTCTACTGCCAGCGATCAATGAAATGTTTGACATCACCACCACCCGCACAGTGGCATACCTTATCCATCCGCCGACCATCATTTACGTCATGTTGTTTTTGTTTACCTTGGCGGGTGCGCTGCTGGCTGGCTTCGGCATGGCGGGCAACAAGAAACGCAATTGGACTCATATGCTGGCATTCGCCGCCACTTTGTCTTTTTCGATATACGTCATTCTCGACTTGGAATTTCCCCGACGGGGGTTGATCCGCATCGATCAATTTGATCAAGTGCTGGTCGATGTGCGGAATGGCATGAAGTGAAACGCTAAGGGCCCTGCCCCGTTTACTTCGCCAGGGCCACTGGATAATTGGGATGGGATGGGTTGACAACAAGTTTTTGGGTGTGCGGGTCAACCAGTAAATCCATTGCCTCCAATGGCAACACACCCATCAGGCACTCATTGCCGAGAACCAGTGCCTCGGTGACATAAGTGCGGTTTTCGAAGGCGATTTCAATAGGGGCTATTTTTGGCACTTTGCGTTGATGGCCGTCTGCCAAAGTCACGACCTGTTGACTGACTTCGGTCGTGTCAAATCCCAACTGTAAAGCCACCTCTTCGGTGACACACATGAAAGTGGCTCCGGTATCGACTAAGGCACGGATATTAAGTTTTTGGCGATTGAATAGATTGGACAATCGCAAATCTGCATAAGTTAAGCCCATGGGTGGTCACCTGATTTGGCTGTCTATTTCATCATTCATGGCCATTTGAATCCACTGGCACGTCCCGTGCGGCTCGCCAATTCTGGACTTCTTCAATCAGACTCATCATAGTGGTGCATAAAAAGGGGATGCTCTGAACCAACACGGTCAGGGCAAACAGGTCTTGCTCGTAGACATCGAATTGGTTGGACATCCACAACCATACCGCCCCTGACAGAAGCAGTAGGCCCATGATGGTTTCTGTCTGGGCGGGCCGGTCCGCTTTTTTCTTTTTGACCAAGCCGCCTTTTTCAGTGCGCTTGAAAGCCAAGCCTTCCGTGACCATGCCTTCGACCACAGCCTTCGACACGGTGTATTGCAAGCTCATTGCAGCCAACGCCGCCCCGATGATTTGCCTCTTGGGTATCTGCACGCGCCGACTGTACAGCATCCAGGCGTGGACCACGTTCACGAACACCGCTGTCAGGACCGGTACGGTCAGGGCAATCGCCGGATAGGCCAAATCGAAGAGAATGATCAAAGGCACCCATATCAAGTTCAGAAACGACACCGCCGTGCCAACCGCATCTGAAAACCAATAGGCCCAACCGGTGACGAAATGGTACTTCTGCTGCGGGGTCAGGGTTTTCGATTTAGGCAGCATGTGGCGCCAATGCTTGCGGATGATTTGCATCGCCCCGTAAGCCCAACGGTGGCGTTGCGTCTTGAACGCCAGGAAGGTGTCTGGAAGAAGACCCCAACCATAGCGCACTCGGGTGTAATGGGCATGATAGCCACGGGTAAGCAGACGTAGCCCCAGTTCGGTGTCTTCCACGATGGTGTCGGTGGCCCAACCGCCCGCCTCGTCAAAGGCGGAACGCTTCACCATCAACATGGTGCCATGGGCGACGATGGCGTTGTCCTCATTGCGTTGCACCATGCCGATGTCGAAAAATCCGGCATATTCCGCGTTCATGATGGTTTTCAACAGGTTTTCGTTGCCGTCGCGATGATCCTGCGGTGCTTGGATAATGGCCACTTGCGGATCATTGAACCAAGGCACCAAGTCTTTCAGCCAGTCGGGATCAACCTGATAATCGGCATCGACCGCGCAGATGACCGCTGCATCGGGGGCCATGTCCTTAAGCGCGAGGTTGAGCGCCCCGGCCTTAAAGCCGGACACCTTGGGCAGGTAGACAAACTTGAAACGCGGTCCCAACTTTCGGCAATGTTCTTCGATGGGTTTCCAGAAATGTTCCTCCGGGGTATTGTTGACGATGGCCAACACTTCGAAGTTTGGATAATCCAGGGCAGCCATGCTGTCCAGCGTCGCCCTGTACATATCCGGCTGCTCCTTGTAGGCGGGGACATGGATGGAGACGAGCGGTGCCGGATCGGGCAAAACCGGCTTGCCTTTGCCGGGTTCGATCAAACGGACGGGTTCGTGCCCCAACATTACCTCGGCAATTTCATGGACCTTTGCCAAGGTGATGACCGTCAGGGGCAGCATCATCAAGAAACCGATGCCCCACATGATCCATAGGCCGGGGTTCAGGTAATAATCCAACGGATAAAATGCAGCGGAGATGAGGCCGGCCCCCAATGCATTGGCAGCCAAGGCGAAGGCTAGGGCATGGCCGAAAGTCGGACGCCTGCGCTTCAAGCCCCAAAGCGCAATGATCGTACCGATTGCCATGCCACCGTATGCCAACTCCATCCGGGTCTTATTCACCCGGCCGCTTAATGGGAACTTAGGGGTGCGGTTGACATCGTAAATCCCCCAGTAAGGCCCTGCGTTACTGCCCTCGAAGCTTTTCCACGGCTGGTCGAAGGCTTCGACAATGTTGTAGTCCAGCCCGCGCCGTTCGGCCTCGCGCAAAAACTCCCGCACCACCTCGGCTTGCTTCAACGGGTTCGGAATCGCCTTCAACCGGTTATAACCTTGGCTGGGCCAGCCGAATTCGCCGATCAGAATCCTCTTGCCGGGATAGGTGTTACGCAACAAATCGTATTTTTTCAACGCATAATCGACGGCATTCTCGGCACCAATCTCCTCCCAGAATGGCAGGTTATGGGTGGTGACGAAGTCTACCTCCTTGACCAAATCGGGGATGGACACCCACTCGTTCCAGCCTTCGCTGGTAGTCACTTGCTTGGCACTTTGAGTTTTGGCCAGGCGGATATATTCCACTAGGTCGTTCAGGCGCAACTGGGCTTCCGGCGATAATTTCAGCTTGCCCCCTTCGGCATCCGCAACGTCCGGGTATTCCATGCGCGCCCGCAGCATGACCTCGTTGCCGACGATCAGTTCGCGGACATTCCAGTTTTCCCGTGCCAGCTTGATGCCGGCATCCATCTCTTTCTGGTTGGCTTCCTTGAGATTTTGGTCAATATTGCCGGCGGCATCGCGCACATCATTCAACCAGACCCCCAGACTGACATCAAGGTTGTATTTCTGGGCTAACCTAGGGATTTCCGCAGCACTGCCAATGGAAGTGTAAATGCGTACTTTCTTGGCGACATCGGCCACCCTCTTCAAGTCCCGGTCGATTTCTTCAAGGCTTTTTTCAGTCCCCTTGAACGGAGGATGGGACGGCTCGTAGGCAAGCGAAAGCGAGGCGATTTTGCCTGTAAAGTCGGGGGGTTCGGCTACTTGCTGGGCCACATACCAAACGGCATATTGGGCAAAAGCGGCGATGATGGCTGAAATCAGAACGATGAGGCGCATAGTCGGCATTAAAGTGTTGTAAAGGGTTGCGTCGTTCCGGTGGGCGCTTTGCTGGATGGGCGCGGGCCGGAGCCTTCGGTTTTTGAGTGTCCACCTGAAAGGATTGGCCCGCGCCCTGAACTTAAAGCCCAGGGTTCTTTAGTGTAGTCTTTCCGTCAGTGCTTTTCGCCCGCCCCGTCGGCGGCTGGCTGGGGCTGGACCTTGGGTATCTCGGAAGGCTCCTCCCAACATTGGGTAACCTGCTCAGGCGTTGGGTTGGACAATCCCGGATTAGCCTTTTGTAGATTGACCAAACACCCAAATGCCAAGGCCAGTTGCGGCGGCGGGCATTTGAACGCAGTGTAGAAAGTATGGAACTGGCTGGCTGCGCCGGAATCGTCCCGTGCCAGCGCTGCGATCACACGCTGGCCCGTGCGGACGCACTCCGCCGTCCCCAAGTAGGCAGCCGGTTTGGCTTTGGGCTTGGCCGCCAGTGCTGCTTTTGCCGGATTGCGGGCCAAATCTTCAGGTTTGGCCGTCTGCCCCGGTTTGACGGGCTTGGTGGCGGGCGACTCAGGCTTTGCCGCAGAGGTGGCGGCGGGTTTGGCGGCATCCTCGGCCACAGCGGGCGAGGGTGGCATTGCCGCGAGCAGAATCAAGCCGAGAGCGGGGAGGCCAAGGGTGACACTGCTGGGGGGCAGGGTGGATACACTCCAGAATTTCATAAAATTTAGACCTTTTTCTTTCGTATGAATGTTTGTTTTTTTCTGCAAGGGTCGGCAGAAGTTTGAAACTGGTGCATAACCCTGATTGTACATGGTGAGGCTATGGTACATTATCCGCCATCAATCTTATAATAAGTAGAGTGTGCGTGACATGCTTTCCAAACGAGGACTCATCTCCTTCATCCTGGCCGTTTTCGCCTTGCTCATGATTTGGCATGGGTGGAAGCTGGGCCAACCCATGATTCTTGCGGATACAATGACTGATCGTCTGAGTTGTGTCAGCTACGCACCTTATCACAGGCCGCATCAGACGCCCTTTGAAAAGTCCATGTACATTGAAGCGGCGCAAATTGAAGCCGACTTGAAAGTTCTGGCGCAGCGTTTTGATTGTGTGCGAATTTATTCCGTTGATCAAGGCTTGCATGAAGTTCCAAGGATTGCCCGGCAACTGGGGATGAAGGTTTTGTTGGGAATGTGGATTGGACGGAAGCAGTCCGACAACGAAAAGGAACTGGTCCGGGCAGTGGACCTGGCTCGAAAATATCCCGACACCATTCGTGCCATCGTCGTTGGCAACGAAGTCCTGCTGCGCGGGGAGCAACCCGCCTCGGCCATGCTAACCTACATTGAGCGAGTCAAATCCGCCGTTCCGGGAACGAAAGTGACTTACGCAGACGTTTGGGAGTTCTGGCTGCGCAACAGGGAACTGGCCGATGCCGTCTCTTTCGTCACAGTCCATATTTTACCCTACTGGGAAGACCGCCCGGTCGATATCGACAATGCCGTAGGCCACGTCAGCCACATTTACCAACAGGTGAAGGATGAACTGAAAGGCAAGGCGGTGATGATTGGCGAAACTGGCTGGCCGAGCTTTGGCCGGCAACGCCAGGGCGCGGTGCCTGGCATGGTCAACGAAGCCCGTTTCATCCGCGAATTTGCCGTGCGCGCCGAGCGGGAAAACATCGACTACAACGTCATTGAGGCGTTCGACCAGCCGTGGAAGCGACAATCGGAGGGTGCGGTGGGCGGTCACTGGGGGCTTTACGACACTTCCGACACGCCGAAGTTTCCGTTTCGCGGACCGGTTGCCGAAGCCCCGGCATGGGGCCATGCCGCGTTCGTCGTGATGGGTTTTTTCTTTGCCGCGCTTGCCTTCATGCATCGGCGCAGGTTGAACGGGAATTTTGCCTTGGCCCTGTTCGCTGTCAGCGTCATTGGCGGCGGAGCTTGCACGGGCTTTTGGCGCGAGATGGCCATGGCCAATCGAACGCCGCTGGAATGGACCGTCACCAGCCTGTATGCCATTTTCTTGGTGGCCGCCGTCTTTTCACTCGGACACCCCTTGGCTGCTTGGTGTGCCAGGTGCGATCCGACGCCAAATTTGGCCCCTGTTAGCCATTTGGTGCGATGGGCTAGGCGCAATGATCAGAGCTTCGACGGCACCGGCAGACTCTTAGGGGCTTTGCGGATCGCATTCCTATTCGGTGCAGCCTTGGTTTGCCTACTTTTGGTATTCGATTCGCGCTACCGGGATTATCCTTTGGCGCTTTATTCGGCCCCGGCTTTATTCTTGGCCTTGCTGTCTTGGATCAATGGAAAAAGCGCGGCTGATGTGGAGGAAATCGTGTTGGCAGCTTGGATTGGTTTCGCGGGGCTGTGGATTGCGGTCTTTGAGCATATAGTCACCTCTCAGAACGAACCTTGGGGCTTGGCGGTGGGGATAAACCAACACGCCTTGGCATGGATGGGGCTATGCCTGCTGTTGGCCTACTCTGTATTGGGCCCGATAATCGCCAGCCTGCGGGCGCGCCAAGGTTGACACACCCGAAAACCATGCAAAAGCTTAACACGCTAATCCGCCCGGAAGGCTCATTGGAAGTGCTGTCAAGGCTGGAGGTCGCCGAACTGCTCGACACCAGCGAAAGCGGCCTGCATGACATCTATCGCCGATGTTCATTGGCAGTGCTCAACTCAGGCAACCACGAAGATGACAGTTGCGCGGTGCTTGACCGTTTCAAGAGCTTTGACATTCGGGTTTTGCAACAAGAACGAGGCATTCAATTGGAAGTCATGAATGCCCCCGGATGTGCCTTTGTGGACGGGGAAATGATCAAAGGCATCCGTGACCACCTATTCTCGGTCCTGCGAGACATCGTCTACACCAGCACCGAAATCGTCGCCAATCCTGCCTTTGACCTGTCCCGCACGGAAGATATCACCGATGCCGTCTTCCACATCCTGCGCAACGCCACCGCCCTAAAACCCAATGAGCCGCCCAATCTGGTCGTTTGCTGGGGCGGGCATTCAATTAAAACGGAGGAATATCACTATGCCAAAGTAGTGGGTTATGAATTGGGGTTGCGGGGCATGGACATCTGCACGGGCTGCGGCCCTGGTGCCATGAAAGGGCCCATGAAAGGTGCGACGATAGCCCATGCCAAGCAACGGGAAAACCATGCCCGCTACGTAGGTATCACCGAACCGGGCATTATTGCCGCCGAACCACCCAACCCGATAGTGAACGAACTGGTCATCATGCCGGACATAGAAAAACGGCTGGAAGCTTTTGTGCGCATTGGCCATGGCGTCATCGTCTTTCCCGGCGGGGTGGGCACGGCAGAGGAAATTTTTTATCTGCTCGGCATCCTCCTGCATCCTGAAAACAAGTATCTGCCTTTTCCGTTGATCTTGACGGGGCCATCCAATAGCGGCGATTATTTCCGCCATATCGACGAATTCCTTGCCACCACCATCGGCCCCCAAGTTCGCCAACATTACCGCATTATCGTGGGAAATCCGACGGAAGTGGCGCGGGCGATGAAAAAGGGCATGGATACGGTGAGGCAATTCCGTCAGTTGCACCATGACGCATTCTTCTTCAATTGGTTGATGAAAATTGAAAAGGACTTTCAGATGCCCTTTGTCCCCACCCATGCCAACATGGCCGGGTTGGAATTGCAGCGCGACCAACCGCCCCATCAATTGGCCGCCCAGTTGCGGCGGGCCTTTTCCGGCATCGTTGCGGGCAACGTAAAGGCAGAAGGCATTCAATCCATTCAAAAACATGGCCCGTTCCAATTAAACGGAGAGGCCGCGTTGCTACAGCCACTGGACGAACTCTTGTCTGCTTTTGTCGCCCAAGGCCGTATGAAACTGCCCGGAAACCATTACGAACCTTGCTACCGGCTACGTGAATTGCCTTAGGCTTGCGGATTCACCATTAAAAACAAACGTATATCATAGCCATGTCTGTACAACCCTCCATCGAAATCATACCCAACTACAAGGGGATGCATGACGTTTCCGAGCCTCCTGCCGTAGACCCCTTGTTTTCTAAGAAGCGGAAAAACCAACGCCTGCTCCTCTTTTTGGCTGTTTTTTCCCTCTGCTTGACAGCCAGCCTGTCTTACGTTTGGCTGCGCGCACCGGTTTACCAGAGCATGGCTTCGTTGCTGACGGTCGCGCCGGAAGAGGCTGGGCTCGCCGGTGGCAGCGTCACCGTCCATCAGGTCAGCACGCAAGAAGAGGGTTTGTTGCCGAGCATCCCGATTGCGGCGATTGAACGCTCGGAAAGCCCGGCAAATCCAGAGCATGTCACTTTGCATCGGCAAATCTTGCTCGGCGTCCCCGTGTTTGAGGAGACGCTTCGAAGGCTTTACGAGCAAAAAGTGACATCGGCCTCGCCCCGCTTGAACCTGAATGACCTGCGTCGGCTGTTCAGCGTCGACATGGTTAAGGGGACCAATATGGTCGAAATGAAAGCCCAAGGGCCGCAACCGCAAATCCTCGCACCGCTGGTCAATGCCTGGGTTGATGCCTATCAAGCGCTACGCGAGCAAACTACCCGGGATGCGGCCAGCAACAATTATGCTGCGCTTGAGGACGAATCCCGTCAATTGGTGAAAAAGGTCGAGTCAAAACGGAAGGCTCTGGAAGAATTTCGGGCAACCCACGACATATTGTCAAGAACGGACTCGGACAACACGCCCATGATGCGATTGAAAGGACTGAACGAATCCCTCAACAAGGCGACCGCCGAGCAAGTCAAGGCCAAGGCCACGCTAGAGTCCATCCGTGGCGCAATCGCACAGGGCAAGCCGGTCATGCCCCCCGAGGAAGCGCCGGGTCTTGCGAATCTGGAAAAGAGGGCGCAAGAATTGCGCGAAATGCTAAAAGACACGCAACGCCGTTTCACGCCGACTTACATGGCGATGAATCCGCAAATGAAACAGCTTCCAGAAAAGCTCGCCCAGGTCGAGGCGGCGATCAAAGAAAAAATCGACAATGGCAGTCGCGCAGTGGTCAGTCAGGCCGAACAGGACTACGCCACCGGCATTCAATCAGTTCAGGAACTTAGGCAACAAATTTCCGGGATGAAACTGGAGTCGTCGGAGTTCACCAACCGTTTTGCAGAACAGCAAACCATGGCAGATGACCTCAAACGGCTGGAGGCCATGCATCGTGATGTCCAGGCCAAGCTGGCGCATATCGAATCCAGGCCCGAGGAACCCTACCCGCCATTGCAAGTGGTGGAACGCGCCTATCCGCCGACGGAAGCCTATTGGCCGCATTATTGGCGGGACACCGGCATCGGTCTGTTTGCAAGCCTCATTTTTGCCATCTTGTTCATCTGGCTTTATGACTATTTGACTCGCATCGAGGAAGCGCCTGCCCCCTCGCCGGCCATGCCGAGCTTCCAGTTCTACTCGGTCCAAGGCAACCTGCCTTCCCATCAGCGCGAGGAAGAAGCCCCCGCCCTTCCCGCCTGGCAAGCACCCGCGCCAATGGCCTTGGAAAGCCCCTTCCCGCGTGAATTGACGGTGCATGAAATCCATATACTGCTGGATGCCGCCGATGCCATGACTAAGCAATGGATTGGACTGTTATTGTCTGGTTTGAGCGTTGAGGAAGCGGCAGGCTTGGGGGAGGCAAACCTAAACTTGGCGACAAATCGCATCACCGTCGAAGGCGCTTCGCCGAGAACGGTCCCTTTGGCACCAAGATTGAGGGATTGCTTTGTAGCGACATCGGCTGTTCCGTCGCCCGCCGCCCACAGGGATGCCGAGGAAATTTCCGCCCGGATTGCCTGTGCCGGCTTCGACTCCGGGCTATCCCAGCCGGAGACCATAGATGCCGCCACCGTTCGCCACACCTACATTGCCTATTTGGTCAGGCAAGGCATCAGGCTGTCCGAGTTGGAACACATCGTTGGACGTTTCCCTGCCAAGAATCTTGCGCTATACGGACGCCTGTCCCCGTCTGGCCCCGGCTTGCCGGCCAGCCGTGTGGCGAGGGTGCATCCGGCATTGTTTGGTGGCGAGGTCAACTAATTATTCCATTAAAAGAGGCAACTGCCATGCTGAAATTCACCCCTGAAATGATGAAGAACTTTGCCGATGCCAGAATAAAGGACATGGAGCACGGCTGGATACTCAAAGAGTTAAAGAATGCCTACGGGTCAGTGTTGCTTGCGCTCGACGATACGCTCTTGGCGGGTGAAATCAAGGCTTGCCTATTGCGTTGCGACGAGTTGGGTTTGACCTCGACCCAAGACCGTTTGGGCTTCTGCTTTATCGATATTGTGGGTTTTCCCGGTTTTCGCAACTTGCCGAAACTGCCGGACATGATCGCCAAATGCCGTGAAACCTCCCCCAATTCCGAGGCAATCATGTTGGAATTCCAGCGCATTGCCCCGTCTGCCTTTTGGGTCGGCTTGCTGGAACGCGCCCTGCCCGAACGCGAACGCAGGGGGATGCCGACATGAGCGGTTGCGCGGAAATCCTCAGTCCTGGTGTTGTCGCCGCCTCCTTGTTCCAATCCGGGTCGGGCATCGCCACCGAGCGCGGCCCGCAAAACCTCGTTCAGCGTTGCCCCAACACCCCCAAAGATCGGCCCGACCCCGCCACCCGCAAAGCCATGGACGACGCGCTGATTTGCAAGCTGTGTTGTTGCTGCCTGAACGATCCAGTGATGGGTGAAGCGGAGCAGCACTTGATGCAAAACTGCATGGACAAGATTTTCAAAAGTGCCGACAAGCTGCTTGGCTTCAACAGCCGTTACAAGTCGGAAATTTCCTACGACATGACCCAATCGCCGCCCTCGCCGATGATGCATCGGGTTGAGGGCGAGGACACCACCGAAGCCTCCCATTCATGGATGGGTAGGGCGTTCAGGGAGATTGTGGATTATGTCAGAGGCAAAGGCATGGTGCGCAGACCCGACTTGGTGATCGCTGACGACCCCTGTCTTCCACCGACTCAAGACAACATCGAGCGGGTGGTGGAGATTAAGTTTAAGAATGATAAGCGTAGTAGAGGTCAAGATGAAGCCTATCGTGACATTGCTGGAGATAAGGAAAAATATAGCATTTTTCGCATAGGCAATACCCCGAAAGATAACGAACAAGGTTGTGACTGCGGGGAGAATCAACCACAAGAACCAGTCCCCGTACCAGTTTCCGAGCAAGAAAAGCAAGGTGCTTGGGGTGCGGTTGGCAATACCTTAGGTTGGGGGGTCGTCACCGTTGCGGGAGCGGTAGCGACTGCCGCTTTATTGGCAAGCCCCTTTGAAGGTCCGGTGGGCGAAATGGCGGCTGGTTCAGCCACGGCAGCCGCAGCCGCAAGAACGGCAACCGCATGGCGGGCTTTGAGTGCTGCTTTTTAATTTGGAGAACCTTATACATGCAACTAGATTTATCCGCTTTACCAACCCCTGCCGAATTAGAGCAGTATTACATTCCTTTCCCGGATGGACGGCCCGCTGCTCGGATTGGATTGCGTTTGAGCCTGTATTTCCGTCACCTTGGGGAAGCTGAATTACGAAAATCACTTGTCAGATGTATAGAGCATTATCTAAGCTTGGCCGGAGACAGAATTATGTTGTATTCGTTCGCGAATGATCGCCAATATCGGAAATTGAAGCCAGGTCAACATGTTGACCCTGAAAAGTTGCTGGCGATGATTAACCCAGAAAAAGAATTTGAATTTGATGCAAGTGCGGCGGATGAGGGCTTTGCAACTCATTGGGCATTGAGCGCAATGTCCAGCCAGATCAAATTTAGAGAGGATGAGCTTGGTTATATGCTTGCGTATCTGCCTTTTACAGCGTTGGAAAACGCCCCGACTAGGAGTTTCACAAAATATTTTCTGCATTTATGTAATGTTCTGGCAGTAGAGCATGCTTATGGCGGCATGGGGTGGGTGCTGCCCTTCGATCTAGGTGGCCACAATGGCGCATTAAATTTGCCCGAATTTGCTCAACAAGCTTGGCGTTTCTGTGCCTTGGATGTTGATGACCCAAGCGGAACCATGCTTCATTGTAGGGACGGCATCAAATCCATCAACTGGCTTACCGCCGTATCCAATCGGCTATTGGAGCGTGTGGGCGGGGCGGATGCCGTGGCACGGATGGCTGGGCATGAGATTATAGTTCACCCCTACAGCAATGGGTCAGTGTTCCAAGCCGGGGCGAACCCGCAAATCGGCGATAGTTACCAAGGCTTGATACCACCCGCATATCTTGCCTTGGGCAAGGCACTGAAACCCATTCGGGCAGCATACAAAGACACCTTGCTCCATGCCCCTACGAATTACGGCCCTGTGCCAACAGGCGAAAGCCCCAACAAAGTGTTCACCCAACGCTGGCTGGCGCGGTTTGACGGGGGCTGATTCCGATTCCATGACGCAGCATTGCTTGGATGTGGCATCGGTCTTTGCCGCTTTGATTGAACTGCCCGGCATTAAACGGAAACTGGATGCCCTCGCGGGTTTCACTCTCGACGAAGTCCAATCCCAAATTGACGTGGACATAGGCCAAAATAAGAATTGCTGTGCCAAATTTGCCAGATCGTTGTATTTCGGCTACAGTCGTAGCTTTAAACCAAAGTCTTTGGACGACATGAGCAACCCCTTATTTGATCTGGAAACCCTCAAAGCCGAACTTGCCGGCCACAACCCGCGTGCTATCCTTAAGGCTGCGATGGAGTATTTTAACAATCTGGCCGTTTCCTTCAGCGGTGCGGAGGATGTGGTGCTGGTCGACATGGCTTCCAAACTGAAGCCGGGGATTAGCGTCTTCTGTCTGGACACCGGCAGGCTGCATCCTGAAACCTACCGCTTCATCGAGAAAGTGCGGGAGCGTTATGACATCAACCTGGAAGTGCTGAACCCAGCCTATCAGGAACTGGAACGTCTGGTCAAAGAGAAGGGTTTGTTCAGTTTCCATGGGGACGGCCATACCGAATGTTGCGGCATCCGCAAGGTCGGACCTTTGCGCCGGCGACTGGCCACCCTTGACGCTTGGATTACCGGCCAGCGCCGGGATCAGAACCCGACCCGGTTGGAATTGGATGAAGTTGGGTTGGATTCGGCCTTTTCCACCCCTGAAAATGTACTCTACAAATTCAATCCATTGGCTAAATGGACTTCCGCCCAAGTGTGGGATTACATCGAAGCCTATGACGTGCCCTATAACGAGCTGCACGGGAAAGGCTTCGTCAGCATCGGCTGTGAACCCTGCACCCGCCCGGTATTGCCCAACCAGCACGAACGTTCCGGTCGGTGGTGGTGGGAAGATGCCGCCAAAAAGGAATGCGGACTCCACGCGGGAAATTTGCACAAAGGTAAATAATATTCCATTACCCTATAGCCAGTCCGCCAAAGCACGCGGCAGAAATAGCGAATAGCAGTATTGACCCAATGACTCGGACTATTCAACCAAGCGCCTATTCTGGATTGATGGCCAAGGCTTCATTGCCCATGGCTATCTTCGCTCCATTCGCCTATTTGGTGTCTTGTGCATTCATCGGGGCGTTGCTGGCGTACCCACTCCATTTTGTCTTTCCTGCGACTTTTGATTATCAAGCGATTGTCTACAAGTCAGCCGAGTTGCTCATAGCCTTCAGCCTATTCCCCGTTGGCCGTTGGTTGGGTATCGGTAAACAGGATATGGGCCTTGCCGGCCCGGTTAATCTTTTGCTTCGCCAAGCGGTGCGGGGGTTTGGTTGGGGGGCGCTCATGCTTGGCATCCATGTTTTAGTCCTGATTTTGTTTGAAGTGCGCATTCTCAACCCGGAAAAAATGCAAATTGGCAGATTCCTCAGCCTGTCTTACAAAGGGGTATTGATCGGCATTGCGATTGCCTCGCTTGAAGAACCTATTTTCAGGGGTTTTCTGTTTGGCTTTCTGCTCCGTAAAACGAATCGCGTCAACGCGGTTCTGGTCACTTCATTTTACTTCGCCGCCCTGCATTTCCTCAGCACTGATATGAGGCCCGAGTTTGCCGAGGTGCGTTGGAACACCGGGTTTATCATTGTCATGGATGCTTTCAGCAATCTTATGCATATCCACCTGGACTCGTTTGTCGCTTTGTTTGCCGCAGGCGCGTTTCTAAGTTGCGTAAGGCTGTATTTTTCAAGTTCGGGTCTGAGCTATTGCATAGGGATTCATGCCGGCTGGGTATTCGTCATCAAGGCTACCAAACCTTTGTCCGAACTCAGCGTAATATCCCCATTCACCAATATTGTCAGTGGTTTTGATGGCAATATCGGCTATCTGTCAGCAACATGGACTACTGTGTTGATTGTTTTGTTAGTGATGAAAATGCGCAGGATGAGGCAAGCGGATAGGTTTATACTGGATTGACACGATGAACGACAAAGCGACTCCTGAATTGAACATGGATACCCATCCCTCACATCACAAATCAGGCAAGCAATCCTTGCCGACTCTGGCCATTGGCTGTGTGCTATTCCTGACTATCATCAGGTTATTGCTGGCATCCAAGACTGAACTCATACCCGAGGAAGCCTATTACTGGACTTATAGCCAGCATCCCGCACTCAGTTATTTCGACCACCCGCCCATGGTGGCTTGGATGGTTTCGATAGGGACTGCTTTGTTCGGGAATACCGAGATGGGCGTGCGGATGGCCGCCATCGTTTTATGGCCTTTCTCCGCCCTGCTGCTTTTTTCGACGGGTAGGTTATGGTTTGAGGATAAGGTCGCAAGCTTTGCGGTGCTTTTGTTTTGCCTATGCCCGGTATTCGTCGGGATAGGCTTTATCGTAACCCCGGATTTCCCGTTGGTGTTTTTTTGGCTGCTGACTTTGTATGCGGTCAGCAATGCGCTGCTGAGTGGCCGTAGCGTTTTTTGGGTTTTGGCAGGCATTGGTTTCGGTTGCGCCATGCTGTCAAAATACACGGCAGTGATGTTGGCCGCTTCGTTGTTCTTGTTTTTGCTGCTATCGCCGAAATACCGTTTCTGGCTGCTGCGCTTTCCTCCTTGGCTGGCTTTGTTGATAGGTGTTGCCGTATTCAGCCCGGTGATAATCTGGAATTCCCAGCATCATTGGGCCTCATTTCTTTTTCAATCGAACCGCACCGAGGTGGGGAATAACGACCCTCTGCGCGTGGAGTCGGGTACTTTCTGGTTGTATCAGCTATGGGCGCTGACTCCACTGATATTCGGTTTATTTGCCTACACGCTCATACCGGCCATCCGGCGCGGCTGGATGCAACGGGATGACCAATGGAACTTTTCCATGGCTTTTGCGCTGCCACTTTTTCTGGTTTTTGTATTGGCCAGCTTTAAAACCAAAGGGCACATCAACTGGACTGCCCCTGCCTATTTGTCCTGGTCCATCGCCGCCGCTGCCATTTTCTTGCAATTGGACAGCGTTTGGCGGGCCTCGCGGCCTAGGGCTTGGCACTGGTTGATTGGCACGGCGGTTTTTCTGGGCATTGCCGCGAATGCGATGGTCCACACCAGTTTGGCTTGGGGTGTTCCGCAGAGTTTCGCCTTAAAAAGTTCGGGAGGGTGGCAAGGCCTCGCTCGCGAGGTTCGCACTGCCCGTGACGAGCTTAGTCGAAGCACTGGCAGTCAGGCTTTCATTCTCGGTGCGGACAAATATAACATTGCAGCAGAGATGGGTTTTTATCTGGGGACGCCCGCCGATATTGTCAACGATTATGCGCTAGGGACTGGGGGGCTAGGCTACCGTTATTGGGTCGATTTGAAGAATTTCGAAGGACGCCCGGCCATCGCAATTTTTGAACAAGACAAATTAGGCCCGTACTCGGTTCTTTGGCTCAAGCAACACTTTGCAAAAGTGGGCGAATTGGTGCCGGTCGAAATCCGAGGCAGTGGTTACCAAAAGCGCAGGGTGTATTTGGTGAAGTGTCAAGGGTATATAATAACACGTTGATAATTTATTTAAATCTGATGTTTTATAGGCTATAGATATGTCACTAACAGATGGTTTTACTAATGGAGTAATTCTGGCATTTAAGCCCCTTATATTTACGTTAGTTCCGCTGCTCATCACTGTGGGGCTAATATGGATGTGGAAAAGATGGTTTGTCAATAGAAATCGGCGTTCACCTCTAAATTTTGAGTTGTTACGCACACCAGGATATGGCTTATCAAAGAAGCTTGAGGATTTTAATTTTGATATTATAACCAATTTAATGTTTATAATGTTTTTACCAGTGCTGGTATATTCTCTCTATCTAAGTCAAATTATTGACAAGCCAAGTGTATCAAAAGATTTACTCATCTGGATATATTGCATTGCTGGTTTTATTGGGTATGCATATTTCTTATACAAACTGATTAAGCTTCTAATAACTCGTCAAAAGTATCGGCAAGCCTTGGATGGGGAATTGGCAACGGCCCAGTGCCTGGAGCCTGTTATCGCCGGTGGTGGCAGGATTTTCCACGATTTTCAAGCTGATGGATTCAATATAGATCATGTGGTTGTGTCAATAGCGGGTGTTTTCGCGGTTGAAACCAAGCATCGGCTGAAACCGACTGATGTAAATGCCAAGGAAATGGCCAAAGTCCGCTTTGATGGTAAAGTTTTGAACTTTCCCGGTTGGGTGGAGACCTTGCCGGTCGACCAGGCTCGTCGCCAAGCGGTTTGGCTTAGCAAATATCTTTCCAAATCCACGGGTGAAGAAATTCAAGTAAAGCCAGTCCTTGCATTGCCGGGATGGTATGTGACAAACACGGGCCGTTCCGATGTTATTGTCGTCAACCCAAAAATGAATACTTTTATGTTCAAATCCCAAGACGGTCAAACGATTGCTGAAGATTGTAAACAGCGTATTTGTTTCCAACTCGAACAAAGGTGTCAGGAGCCAGCAGAAGCCAAAAAATTGAAACAGAGCAACTAAAGATGAAGATGGTGTCCGCCTCCCTGTCCAAACCGGGTGGTAGGGAAATTAACCAAGACTCGGTCGGTTGTTTATCGCCGGATGTTGGGCTGGGCTGCTGGGTGGTCGCGGACGGGCGTTGCGAACTCGTCGCACAGCAGACTGTCCAGGCAATCCTGGACAACTTTGCGGCCAACCCGGCAATATCCCAGCCGACCCTGTTGAAGGTGGTGGAATGGTCGCAAAAAAAAATTCTTGATTTGCAAACCGCGCATCCATCAAATCACTCTTTATATGCCTCAGTCGCCCTGTTTTGCAGCGGTGGCTTGTCTGCGCTTTGGGCCCATCTGGGTGATGTGAGGGTTTATGTATTTCGCAACGGGGAAATACTTTCCCAAACCAAGGATCACAGCATCGTACAGGCACTTGTCGATTCGGGTCAACTTACCAAGTCTGAAATCCGTGGGCATAAAGATCGAAAAGGACTGCTTCGCACCCTCGGCAGTTTGGGGGGGATGCATCCTGCCATTCCAGAAAGCCGCTTCAAGTTGCAAGCGGGTGATTTGTTCTTAATATGCACGGATGGTTTTTGGGAATATGTCACCGAATTGGAAATGCAGGCAGATTGGTGCAAAAGCCCGAATTTGGAAGATTGGCTGGAACGGATGGAAATGCGCATTTTGTCGGCAGCCCCGCCAGACCATGATAACTACAGCGCAATAGCCTTATTGGCGGAGCCTTGAACGTGATGGCCGGCATTCAATTGGATACCGCCCAGATTCTCGGGGCGCGGCAAGAGCAGCAGGATGCTTTTGGTTTTACCGATAAAGACGATAGTGGGTTTGTTGAATATGGAGGGGTGCTGGCGGTGGTCGCCGACGGCATTGGCGGGCATGCCCATGGCGGGGAGGCAAGCCACAAGGCAGTTGCAGCGTTTATGCAGCATTACCAGGCAAAGCCGCGTAAGGCAAATATACAAAACGCTCTTTACCATGCTTTGATTCAAGCCAATCATGCAGTATTGGATTTTGCGGAAACCCAAGGGGAAATCGAAAATTGCGGCACGACCTTGATTGCGGCTGCACTGCACCCTGAATCACGCACTTTCCATTGGATCGGCGTTGGCGATAGCCGGTTGTATTTGTTTCGTGATGGGCAGTTAGTCCAGTTGACGGTCGATGCCAACGTTCGCAGCCATCTCATCAAGAAATTCGCACGCGGTATTTTAAGCAGGGACGAACTTAATTCCGAAGAAAACCCCCATCGGCTGACGAGCTTTCTAGGGCTCAAGAAACTTGGCAGGATTGATCGCAGCATCCGGCCTTTCCCCCTGCATCAGGGCGATAGGGTGTTGATTTGCACCGATGGCGTATACCAAGCTCTGGGCAAGGAGGAATTGGTCGAATGCCTGTCGGACGAACCGCAAACTGCGTGTGACCGGATAGTCCAGTCAATATTAAATAAACAATTGGAATATCAAGATAATGCCACCGTGGCGGTGCTTGCCTTCGGACTTGAGGAATCGCCAAAGGTGGATTTGCCAGTCAAATCCACGCCTACCCTAGGGATGGAGTCAGCCAGCAAAGACGAGCCATTGGAAACCCGCATCAATCGCAAGCCCAGCCTTTGGTTATGGGGTATCTTGGCGATAGCCGTGCTGCTTTTGTCGGGGTTCATTTGGCTAGCCAAGAAAGAGGATAAAGTGGTTGAAAAAGTGAAAGTGATTGAGGTGGATTTAACCGACTTGAAAAAGCCGGGAAAACCAAGCCCATCCATTCCAAAGCATTAGGGCGAAGACTTAGGGTGATTTCCAATAATGAATCCACCAAAAGAATCGTTCACGCAAAACACGAAAAGCACGAACGAATCTTGCTTTGACCGCCTGTCGCAGGCAGGGGCAAGGCACGCTCCAGCGTGGGGGGCAGACGGTTTGGGAACCCCAAGCACCAGCTCACGCCGTTATACACAAGTGTAAGAGACCCGTCATTCCGGCATGGATGCCGGAATCCAGTCACAAGGATGTGAATCTGTGGGTTGGCACATTGCCTGATTCAAGCACTTGTGCAAGCGGCAAGGTACCGTCCATGGCTCTGGATTCCGGCATCCATGCCGGAATGACGGCGTTTTTGGCTCGGCGGGACTTGTGTATAACGATGAGAGCACCAGCTTGGGTACGGGGCATGGGGTTCCGCTGGCCCCGTGCCCAAGCTGGTGCTTGGGGTTCCCAGGCAGCGGTAAAGATTAAGCAAGGGCTTGAGGTTCCCCCGATGTCGTAGGTTGGCAATCCTTTGCCGGCGTGGGCACTGCGCCGAACGTGGACAGTTCGGTGCGTAACATCAGTAATTAAAAGAAATAGGGTCTAGCACTTATAGGTGTCACTCACCAATCAATTCCAGCCATTCTTGTTCGCTGAGAATATTCAAACCCAGTTCGCAGGCCTTTTTTTCCTTGGAACCCGCATCAGCCCCCACGACAACGTAATCTGTCTTTTTCGACACCGAACCCGCGACATTGGCCCCCAATGATTCGGCACGGGCTTTGGCTTCGTTCCGGCTCAGCGTCTCCAAGGTTCCGGTGAATACCACCGTCTTGCCGGCGATGGCCGAAATTGCTGCCGGAGGTTCAAAGTCGGTGACTTCCAAAATCGGGCCTTGCCCGCGTCGAGGCAGGGTCAGCTTGTCCAAAACGTCGGGATTTTGCGTTTCGCGGAAAAAGTTCAGGATGTCTTCCGCCATGTTTTGCCCCATTCCGTTGATGGAAACCAATTCCTCGTAAGCTTCGGAAGCACTGTTTTCGGCCTGTTCCATGCATTCGCGCCAATGCCCAAGGCTTAGGTAGTGGCGGGCCAATAGACGGGCCGTGCTTTGGCCGACTTGGGGAATGCCAAGCGCGAAGATGAAACGTTCCAACGGGATCACGCGCTGCCGCTCGATGGCATCGAACAGTTTGCGGGCGGACACTTCGCCCCAGCCTTCCCACTCGCGCAAGGGGGGGCAGTCTTCGCCATCGCGGGATTCCAGCGTAAAGATATCCACCGGGCTGCGCACCAATCCCTTGGCAAAAAAGGATTCAATATTTTTCACCCCCAAACCTTCGATGTCAAAGGCATCGCGGGAGACGAAATGGTTCAGCCGTTCCATGGCCTGGGCCGGACAGTTCAGACCGTTGACGCAAAAGGTGTCGGCCTCGCCGGCATTGCGCACCAAGGGTTCGCCGCATTCCGGGCAAGCGTCCGGGAATGGGTAAGTCTGGCTGCCCGCAGGCCGTTTGTCGATGACTACGCTCACGACTTGGGGGATCACGTCGCCGGCGCGCTGGATGATGACCGTGTCGCCCTCGCGGATATCCTTGCGTTGGATTTCGTCTTGGTTGTGCAACGTGGCACGGGAAACCAATACGCCACCGACATTGACCGGGGCGAGGTTGGCCACAGGGGTGATTTTGCCGGTACGCCCCACCTGCACGGTAATGTTGCGCACCGCAGTCATCGCCTGTTCGGGCGGGAACTTCCAGGCGATGGCCCAGCGCGGGGAGCGGCTGACGAAGCCAAGCCGGGCTTGCCAATCCAGACGGTCCACTTTGACCACAATGCCGTCAATCGAAAAGCCAAGACTGGCCCTCTTGTTCTGGATGTCTTCATAATAGGCAAACAATCCTGAAAAGTCGTCGTTGGTAATGCAGACCTTCCGGGCAGGCTCGTTGAGGCTGAAGCCCCAAGACTGCAACTTTTGCCTTGCCTCCGACTGGGTATCGGCGAAGGCCGCAGAAACTTCGCCCCAGGCATAGGCGAAAAATCGCAATGGGCGCTTTTCCGTGATTGCCGGGTCGAGTTGGCGCAGACTGCCGGCTGCCGCGTTGCGGGGGTTGGCGAAGGTGTTTTCCCCCGCTTCGGACTGGCGGTCGTTGAGCGCCAAAAAATCCCCGTCACTCATGTAAACTTCCCCGCGCACCTCAACGATGACCGGCCAGCCCTGCCCCGCAAGCTTTTTTGGAACATCGGCCATGGTGCGGACATTGGCTGTCACGTCTTCGCCTTCCGTGCCATTGCCGCGAGTCGCTGCCGCAACAAGTTGACCGTTCTCATAACGTATGCTCAAAGACAGGCCGTCAATCTTGGGTTCGGCCACTAGATCGATGGGCATGGCCGGGTCGTTGAGTTCGCGCATGAAATTGCGCAAGCCCTCGGCGAAATCCCTTATATCTTGTTGGCTGAAGGCATTGCCCAACGACAGCATGGGTACACTGTGCCTTAATTTGCGGAATCCTTGCGCGGGTGACACGCCCACCCGGCGGGAAGGGCTGTCGTCGCGCACAAGCTCTGGAAAGCGTTTTTCGATGGCATGGTTGCGGCGCGCCAGCGCATCATATTCGGCATCGGAAATTTCAGGCCGGTCTTGGCCGTGGTATTGCCCGTCGTGCCAGCGGAGAGTTTCAGCCAACGCGGCCAGTTCCGCCTCGGCTTGGGAAGAGTCCAGTGCCTCAACTGGAATTTCAAACAGGGTGGTGCGATTTTTTGCGGTCTGCATCGTGAGTTAATCAACCATCGACAAGGGAGGGGTCGCCGCTGTCATGCAACGCAAAATTGGCCGGGGGGGTGCGATTTTCCCTGCTTCCGCCCAGTTTGATCATCAGGCGGACTTCGTTTTGCGAATCGGCGGAATGCAGCGCATCTTCGTAAGTGATTTTCCCCGTCGTGAACAGGTCGAACAATGCCTGGTCGAAAGTTTGCATGCCGTGCTCGCGGGAATTTTTCATCAGATCCTTTAGCTTATGTATCTCGCCTTTGCGAATCAAGTCGGAAACCAGAGGGGTGGCAATGAGAATTTCCACTGCGGGGTAACGCCCATTGCCGTCCGACCGTTGGATGAGTTGCTGGGCGACGATGCCGCGAAGATTCAAGGAAAGATCCATGAGCAACTGCTTATGCATCTCATCGGGGAAGAAATGCAAGATGCGGTCTAGTGTTTGGTTCGCGTTGTTGGCATGCAGTGTGCTTATGCACAGGTGGCCGGTTTCGGCGAAAGTGATGGCTTGTTGCATCGTTTCCCGGCTGCGGATTTCACCGATGAGGATGACATCCGGTGCCTGCCGAAGCGAGTTCTTCAACGCGACCTCGTAAGACTCGGTGTCAATGCCGACCTCGCGCTGGCTGACGATGCAGCCGGCATGCGGATGTATGAATTCCAGCGGGTCTTCGATGGTGATGATATGGCCCTTGGAATTCTCGTTGCGGTACCTGATCATCGCCGCCAAGGAGGTTGATTTGCCCGTTCCGGTGGCCCCCACAAACAGGATCAAGCCGCGCTTGAGCAATGCCAGTTCATTGATGATAGGCGGTAAGTTCAATTCAGCCACCGTCGGTATCTTATAACCGATGCGCCGTAACACCATACCGGCCGAATCACGCTGTATGTAGGCACTGACGCGGAAACGGCCCAAGTCATCATCGTGGATTGCGAAGTTGCACTCCTTGGTCCTATTGAACTCTTCAAGCTGTTTGGGTGTCATGATGCTACTGACCAGATCCATTGACTGGTCAGCGGTGAACTTCACCTTGGAAAGTGTTTCAATGACCCCATCGACTTTTAGACAAGGCTCTTTTCCGGCGATAATGAACAAGTCGGAAGCCTTCCTTTCCATCATCAGCATAAGTAACGAATTGATTTCCATCTGGATAACGCCCCAAGCAAATTATTGTGTCAAAATGCCGCCTTGTTGACCGCCTTAACGCGGGCGATTTGGCGGGTGATCATACCCTTAGTGACCAGTTCGTCCAAGTGCTGATCCAAGGTTTGCATCCCGTCTTTGCGCCCAGTCTGGATGGCCGAGTACATTTGGGCGATTTTGGCCTCGCGGATCAGGTTGCGGATGGCCGGCGTGCCGATCATGATTTCCCAAGCAGCCGTTCTCCCCCCGCTGACTTTTTTCATCAATGCCTGGGAAATCACCGCTTGCAGCGATTCGGACAGCATGGAGCGGATCATTTCCTTTTCCGCGGCCGGGAACACGTCGATGATGCGGTCTATGGTCTTTGCCGCCGAACTGGTGTGGAGTGTCCCGAAAACCAGATGCCCGGTTTCCGCAGCCGTCAGTGCAAGGCGGATGGTTTCCAAATCGCGCATTTCGCCCACTAGGATAATATCGGGGTCTTCACGCAGGGCAGAGCGCAAGGCTTCGTTGAACCCAAGCGTGTCCCGGTGAACCTCGCGCTGGTTGATTAAACATTTCTTGCTTTGGTGGACAAACTCGATGGGGTCTTCGACGGTCAGGATGTGGGAGTAATCGTTGCTATTGACGAAGTCGATCATCGCCGCCAACGTGGTGGACTTGCCCGACCCGGTGGGCCCGGTGACCAGAATCAACCCACGCGGTTTTTTCGTGATTTCCTGGAAAAAGGTCGGGCATCCGAGTTCGTCCAAGGTCAACACCTTGGAGGGGATGGTCCGCATCACGGCGGCTGCGCCACGGTTCTGGACGAAGACATTGACCCGGAAGCGGGCAATGCCGGGCAGTTCGAACGAAAAGTCAGTTTCGAAGAACTCCTCGTAGTCACGGCGCTGTTTGTCATTCATGATGTCATAGATCAAGGCATGCACCTCTTTGTGCTCCAGCGCCGGCACGTTGATGCGGCGGATATCCCCGTCCACGCGTATCATCGGCGGCAGCCCGGCGGAAAGATGAAGGTCGGAAGCTTTGTTTTTGACTGAGAATGCGAGCAGTTCGGTGATGTCCATCGTTTTTCTTCTGTGTGTGATTGATTAACCATCGGGTTGGCGGCTAAGCTTGGCGTCCCGGTTAGTATAAACAAAGGCAGTGGCTTTAATGAATGTAATATCACAAAATTTAGCACTCGTGCGGCAAAGATTGCGCGAGGCGGAACGGCAGGCGGGCAGGCCGGAGGGTTCGGCGGGGCTGATTGCCGTCGGCAAGACTTGGCCGGCGGCGGCCTTGGCAGAGGCTTACCGTCACGGGCAGCGTGATTTCGGCGAGAACTATCTTCAGGAGGCTCTCGCCAAACAAGACGAGTTGAAGGGGCTGGACATCGTCTGGCATTTCATCGGACCCATACAGTCCAATAAAACCCGCCCGTTGGCAGAACGGTTTCACTGGATTCACGGCATCGACCGGTTGAAAATCGCCAAACGGCTCAGCGAGCAGCGACCGGATCATTTACCCCCCGTCAACCTCTGCATACAGGTCAATGTCAGTGGCGAACCTAGCAAGGCCGGGGTTTCGCTCGCTGAGTTATTGCCTTTGGCTGAATCCATCGTCCCATTGCCAAGGATAAGGCTCAGGGGGTTGATGGCCATTCCGGCCCCCGTCAATGACGTTGAGGGACAGCGCCGGGCCTTCCGCATTCTGCGCGAGGCGCTTGCAGGATTGGGCCTTGCCGGAGTGGACACCTTGTCCATGGGCATGTCGGACGATCTGGAGGCCGCTGTGATGGAAGGTGCAACGCTGGTGCGCGTCGGCACGGCGATCTTCGGTGGAAGAGCGTGAAAACAGGGTTTCCAACTTAGATCTGATGTTACGCACCGAACCGTTCACATTCGGCGCATTGCCCATGTCGGCAAAGGGTTGCCGACCTACAGCATCGGGGGGTTCCCAAACCGTCGGCATCACCATGCCGACAAACTCTTATCAAACCACTGGTAATCGTCAATAATCATCCAATGCCAAATTACCGTCGATATTACATTTCGGACCAACCGGTTTTCCTCACCGTTGTCACTGTTGATCGGTGGCCTTGGCTGGCGGATGATACCCATGTTCAAACCTTGATCGACTCCATGCATTGGGCCAAGACCAAATACCCTTTTCGGCATATCGCCCATGTCATCTTGCACGATCATCTACATTGGATGCTGCTGCCAAATCCAGAGACTAATTTTTCTAAGGTTCTTGCGGCCACCAAACGGGATGTGACTTGGCGCTTGAAAGAATTGGGATTCAGCCCCCCGTTTTGGCAAGATCGCTTCTACGACCATGTCATTCGTGATGAAGACGACTTTAAGCGACATTTGGATTATATTCACTTCAATCCTGTCAAGCATGGCTATGTTTCCCGTCCAGCCGATTATCGTTGGTCTTCATTTTCCGAATGGGTGAAACGCGGGGTTTACGATGCAGATTGGGGTTCGATTGAACCCGATTCGATTAAGCAAATGAACCTTGAGTAGGTCGGCATCCCCATGCCGAGGAAACCGTAGGTCGGCATCCCCATGCCGACACCAGCGGGGCGGATACGGCGGCAAAGGGTTGCCGCCCTACGTCGCGGCATTGAAATATCGACAAACGTCGTAGGTCGGCATCCCCATGCCGACATCGGGTTGTGCCAACGTTCGGCATTCGGCGGCAAGGGGTTGCCGCCCTACGTCGCGGCATTGAAATATCGGCAAACATCGTAGGTCGGCATCCCCATGCAGACATCGGGTTGTGCCAACGTTCGGCATTCGGCGGCAAAGTGTTGCGGCCCGACGACGCGGCATTGAAATA
>CAIODU010000149.1 GCA_903857165.1 uncultured Methylococcaceae bacterium
TCCCATCAAGAATCTGATCCATTGGCAAAAAATACAGTCCACGAAAGGCACGAAAAACACGAACAAAGGCATGTCTTGTTCGTGCCTTTCGTGTTTTTCGTGGACAATGCTTTTGGTATATTCATTATTCGAAATCACCTTAGCTACCGCTACGATGCATCCGGCAATCAAATCGAAAAGACCGACTCCGGCAAGGCCGAGCCGTTGCGTACCACCCACTATGCCTACGATGCCTTCAACCGGCTCGTTGAAATCCGCGACGGGTCGGGTGCGGTCATCGCCAGTTACACCTATGACCCGTTTGACCGGCGCTTAAGCAAAACCCTTGGCAGTGGCGCAACAGCAAGCACCACTTACTTTTTGCCCGACGCTTGGGGGCTGTTGGCGGAAGCCGATGCCGATGGCAACGTCAAAACTGTCTATGGCTGGCATCCACAGACCGAGAACGGCACCTATCCCCTGTATGCCCGCGTGGACAATGCCGACGGCGGCAAGCGCTACGTTTATTACCACAACGACCATCTCGCCACCCCGCAGCGGGTCACCGACAAAAGTGGAACTTTAGTATGGGCTGCCGATTACGACAGTTTCGGACATGCCATCGAACGCACCGTGGCGGGTCAGCCCTTTGCCAATCCATTGCGCTACCCCGGACAATACTTCGATGCGGAGAGCGGGTTGCACTACAATGACCGCCGCTATTACGACCCCGCCACCGGGCGCTACACCACCCGCGACCCCATCGGCTTTGAGGGCGGCATCAACCTCTATAGCTACGCCGCGCAAAGCCCCGGCAACTTCGCCGACCCGACGGGCGAAATCCTCCCCTGCCTAGTGCTGAACTATGCCCGCTGCTTCCTGACCTGCAACGCCATCGGCGCGGTAAGCGACTATGCTTTCAACTGCCAGCAAGTGAACTGGGCCGACAACGCCAAGGATTGCGCGAAGGACTGCCTGTGGGACATGCTGCCGCTGCCCAACCCGTGCGGCAAGTTCGGCAAGCTGTTCGGCATCGCCGCCGGGGTTGCCGGAGGATTGCTGAACAGCTTCCCCGCCGACACCCTCGTGCATGTCATGCCCGAGGGGTTCAACGCAGCCGACGCGCCAGCGGGCAAGTCCACGCTTAAACCCATAGGCGACATCAAACCCGGCGACCGGGTGCTGGCCTTCGCCGAGTGGAAGGACAAAGGCATCGACGCCAAGGCCGACGACCGCCTAAGCTACGAGCGGGTCGGACATGTCATTGCCAGCGAACGTCAACAGCGGCTGGTGCAGAACACGCTGGCAAGCGGCGAGACCCTCACCGCCACCGACGGCCACCCGTTCATGACCCCCGACGGCTGGCGCGACGCGATCCTGCTCAAGAAGGGCGGGCAGCTATTGCTCAAGGGCGACGGAAAGCCACGCCAGGGCAATGCGCCAACCGGCCACACCGCCACCATCGCCGATGTCAGCACCGAGACCCGCACCGTCAAGGTGTTCAACCTCGAAGTGGCAAACGCGCATACCTATTTTGTTGGCAAGGATGGGGTGGTGGTGCATAATGGAGATGGGGCATATGTAATATGGTATGACGATGGTACAAAATATGTCGGAAAAGGAGATGAAGGGAGAATGAATAAATCAGCGAAAAACCATGCGACAGGTCGTAATGTTCGTAACATGTAAGCATTTTTCAGCAATGGGATCAAGAGATTCATTCATCTTAGAAGATATATTTATTGAGCGGCTAGGTGACATTGGAAATCTTCTCAATAAAATCAATTCTCCAGGAAAAAAATACAGAGGACGATAAAATGTCAATCAAACAACGATTATATGATAATATTCCATATCTTTTTGAAACTGGCCCAAGAGGTAGTGATGAACTTTCAAAATTAGGAAAAGTGTCTTTATTAATAACACCAGATAATCTACCTACTGTGGCTAATAGGGCAGATGAAATATTCCAAGCCATAACCTTTGATTCGTTAACATTTACTTGCAAAAATGGTCAGGACTTCGAGTTTTTTGATTACCTAGAATTATTAGCACCATATATTAAAAAGCTAACTGTACAAGAAATTTGTGGAAGAATTGATTTTGCTCAGTTTGAAAAATTCAGAAATCTCGTTTCAATCTACAGTTTGATACCAAAACCTAAGAATTTGCGGCTTTGTATGTTCCCATTATTACGAATGGCCATACTTGGTATAATTAACAAAGTAGATGTTCTTGAAAATGCTGAATCATTAGAATGTCTTAAATTGATGAGAAATCTCCAATTAGAAAATACTGGTTGGCTTTGGCTATCCACACTTCCTAGATTGCAAAGACTAGAACTCATACAGTTTGTAATGGACTCACTCAAAGGAATTCCCAATTGTAGCAATCTCAGTTATCTCAATATAGCCTATCCACGAAGGCTCAAAACCTTGGATGGTATCGAGGCATTGATAAACCTAAAAACTTTGGAAGTGGAAGGTGCTAGGCAATTACTCGATTATTCGGCAGTTGGAAAATTACAATCTTTACAATGCCTTTGGATCATAGAAAGTGCGCTACCAAAATCGCTTTCCTTCCTAAATGAATTGCCGAAAATTAAGGAATCAAAATTTAACGGTAATGACCTTATAACGTAACGCGGTAAGTCGTAATCCTAACTTGGTGAGGAACAGGGCGCAATAGCGGCTTGCCGCGTATTGCGCCGAATGTTCTTACGGCTACGACGGCGAAACCCGCCTGACCCAAGCCGTCACCGGCACGGGCGACGGGACGATCAGCGAGACCGAGGATTTCACCCTCGACGCAGTGGGCAACCGCATCGCCCACAGCCGGGTTCAAGGGGCATGGGACTACGATGCCAACAACCGGCTCATCCAGCGCGGCATCGGGATCAATGCGAGCTTCTACCAATACGACGACGCGGGCAACCTGATCCAACAATCAGAACCCGGCAAGCTCACGCGATACGCCTACGACACCCAAAATCGGCTGATTGAAGTCAAGGACGGCGGTGACAATTTGATTGCCCGGTATGGTTACGACCCGCTGGATCGGCGCGCCTGGAAAGAACAATACCGCGACCGCAACGGCGCCGCGCTGGCCCCCGCCAAACGCACCTATTACCTCTATGCCGACGAAGGGCTGATTGCCGAGGCCACGCAAGACATCACCCTCAGCGCCGACGGCACGGCCACGGCCGGCGCAGCACCGCAAATCGCCGCCCAATACGGCCCAAAGCCACAGAACCCGTTCAATACCGGGATGCTCTTCATCAAGACGAAAAACAGCAACGGGCAAGACAGCTTCGCCTATTACCAGCACGACCACTTGCAAGCGCCGATCCAGGCGACGGACAAGCAAGGCAACGTGGCATGGCGTGCCACCTACGAGCCCTTTGGCAAAGCGACGGTCACCACGCCCTTGGCTACGTCGGACAACTCTACTATCACCAGCAACTTGCGATTACCTGGGCAATACTTTGATGACGAGACAGGATTGCATTACAATTACAGGCGATACTACGATCCTTTTGTTGGGCGCTATATAACCAGTGATCCGATTGGATTGATGGGGGGAAGCAATCAATATTTATATGTCATGGGCAACCCGATTAGCAATATAGATCCAACAGGTTTAATATGCTTTAACTTTGATAAGTTTGCAAATGATGTGGCTGACAACAGATTTGATTTGGGAGCTACACTGGGTACTCTTATTGCTGATCTAGGTGTTGGAACAATGCCAAAAGTGCCGAGCGAGCTAAGAGGTCTTGGAGTCCCAAAAAATCAGTTAAATCCAATTACAAGCCAACTCAGTCGTTGGTCTGGAAGATTTGGGACTAGGGCGTTGAGAGAATTCGGTCGAAGTGCTGCGGGCATAGCTGTGGGGACAGTGGCTACCGGAGCAGTAGTTTTTGAAGGATTTTATGATTGGTCGGTAATTATTCAGGCTGCGGCAAAGGCGACCACGGCAGACGACTGTGCCTGTAAAAATTGAAGGGGTGTATTTGTGAGTGTACCAGAGCAAATAATACGTGCAAAGGCATTTGCAAGAATTGCCGATATATTCAAAATTCCTATCAATATTTTACGGGATGATTCTAAATTTGGAGAGGATCTAAAAGCTAGCTTTGTTTCAGATTTTCGACATAACGAGTTTGATATAGTTGACCAAGATATTCATGATGTTGCGGATCGAAAAATCGCTGAAGAGCTTGGCAAAGGAATTGTGATCATTCAAACTGTTGAGGAATATTGCGACCACATGGTTCGGTGTTATGAAACTAATCCGGAAGATGTAACTCAAATATTGAAACTGCTATAGCCGGGTAGGTTGGGCAAACGGCTCTATCGTTTGCCCACGCGGAATCTTGCGAAAATCGGTGGGCAGGCAAAAAGACGCCTGCCCACCCGGCCGGCGCCCAAGCCGGCCAGGCTGAGCTACGGCCGTACGGCGGATTCGCACGGTTGTAAGGCGGATTCGGAGCGTCAGCGACAATCCGCCAAGGGACAAGGGACGTAAGCGACAATCCGCCATCGTGGAGACGAGGAGATGGCATAGTGGGACGAGTAGAGGATGTTGATTGTGCATATTGCCGTGATTCGAAGCGGTGAACCTGTGGCTTATCCAGATTTCGGCGGAGGCGGCGAGATGAATTTGGCGGATTGTCGCTTACGCTCCGAATCCGCCCTACGTTTTTTGGCTTTCTCGACTTTGGGGGTGAACCATGCCGAACTATCGGCGGAATTTCGTGCCGGGCGGAACGTTTTTCTTTACCGTGACCTTGCTGGAGCGGAAACGGGATTTGTTGGTGGCGCAGATTGATTTGCTGCGTGATGCGGTGCAGCGTGCGGAACCGGCGTTACCCGGACAATACCGCGAAATCCGGCGGAAAGGTGGGCAACAAAAAGCCGTTGCCCACCCACCCTTACCCGGCTATGCGAAAAAGTCGTAACATAGGGGTTAAAGAAGCTATGATATACGGGCAGTCTAGTTGGCTCATTCCACCCAGTAACCCCCACACACCCTTATAATACTGTTGAGGAAACCACTATGCAACAGGCACTTCAAATCCATGCACTGGTCGATCAGACGACGGTCAATGCCATCCCTGAACTGCAACCCTTGTTGGGACACAAGGTGCAAATGATCGCGCTCGACCTTGGTCAGGCCGATTCTGTCGGCAACGGGCGGAAAATAACATTCGTCCAATTTTTGGCGCACCGCCTTAAGCGTCCCGAAGGAGTCCCGACAGTGACGCTTGAGGACATGGAAGATGCCATTATGCACGGGGCTTTGGATGGAAACATTTGACACCAATGTCATCGTTCGGCTTTTGGTCGGGGATGATCCATTTTTCACAACTACCCCGGCATTTCCACGATAGGCGACAAGCCAGCCGCCTTTGCGCGTTTTTGCAAGCGTTGGTCAAAACTCACTAAGGCACGGCAATGTCTAGAACGCGCCAAATGCAGCGCATCCGCAAAATCCAGTCCTTGACCATAGGCAGTCAATGAAGAAAGCACACGCTCACGGTCTTCGAGCGTCACGTTTTCTAAGCCACACAATGCCAAGAAAACCCTCTCAATATCGGTGCGAGGCAATTCGTAAAATCCACGCATAACCCATTCAAATTCCAAAGTCACCGTAATTGGCACGAACACGGGTTGAGATAGCGCCGCCACTGCGGCTGGTTTTTGCAGTGCAGCCTCGGCATCGTCTGGATCATTGATGAAGAACCGCGCCAGCACATTGGTATCAACGGCTTTCATGCTTTGGTTTTAGCCGTCAATAGGGCCGCGTCGAAATCTGCCAGCCGTCGCGCCTTGCCTTTTGAAGGCGCGGTAATCATGCCGGCACATGACGCAACCGAGGCAGGATTGACCGGGTGGGAGGCAACCAGCCTTAACCCATCCTGCTCCTCAATAATCTCGATTTGAGTGCCAGCCACCAAACCGAGGCGGCGGCGAATGTCGGCAGGCAGAACAATTTGCCCTTTTGAAGATATGGTCATGGTTGCCATGGTGTTCTCGCAGTCAATACTTTTGTACTCAAACTATAGCACAACGGCTTACCATGTTAGAAATGATTGTGCTGTCTTGGTCAACTGGTGTTTTTGCACGGCGATAATTTGACATGGATGTGATCGCTACAATACAACAATAATAGCCGTAAGATGCACTGAGGCAAGAAGCGCATCCTTCGTGACAATATCGATATCGAAGCGCAACGCCTGCGACTCTGGCTTGACGACCGGGAGGCCGCTTTGACGCGATTTAACCAGTTGGATTCCTCCAAGGATGTCGTGGCGAAACAGAGTCAGCCTGACTTGGCGAAAAAATAGTGTGAAAAAATATGGTTTTATGGCATTCTGACACTCAACAAGCAAATAGGAAATGAATGATGATGAATAAAACAGCGTTGGCAACTCTATTTGCCGCCTTGAGTTTTGCCGCAAGCACCGCATCCGCCCAACTGATCACCTTCGATGACCTCACCGACAATGGCGTCGGCACTGCCATTAACAATGGCTATGCGGGCTTGGATTGGGACAATTTCAAGGTCATCGACACGAATACTAAAGACTTCCCCCCTTCCGGTTTTGTGAACGGCATTGTGTCTGGTCACAATATTGCCTAGAACGATCTAGCAAACTCTGCGACGATCAGTAGTTCAACTGGGTTCAATCTAGTGGATGCTTACTTCACGGGCGCATGGAATAATGGCTTGCAGATTGACGTTTTTGCATCCTCCGCCACAGATTTTTTCTCTACAAGCTTCACAGTTGATAGTAATGGCCCCAAGGACATTATTTTTAACTGGAACAATATCACCTCCGTCACATTCTCATCATCTGGTGGCACAGATGCAGGTTTTCCTCTTTCAGATCCGCAATTCGTAATGGATAATCTGACAGTCACTTCAACGGTTCCTGAACCCGACGCATGGTTTTTAATGATGATCGGCATTCCCCTAGCTTTCAGGAAAATTCGGCTTGGGCAGAAGAACATAGCGCTACCCAAGGGATAAATCCGCCAAGCATAAAATAACGAGGCCATTTAGGAAGTCCGACATGGCCTTTTATTTATGCGCACGGCTATTCAAATCTTTTAGAAAAGCGAGCATTCGCGTTCACAGCCAATCTAGCTTTCGATAAGTTGAAACAGCACTATTCTGGATTCCAATCACTCAGTCAATCCAGTAGCAATTTCATCATGGTCGATTTGATCGTCCTTGGCATTGTCGGTGTTAATGATTTCCAAACCATCAAATCTTCCCCTTTTCCCATCGTCGGATTCCCCCGCCATCTCCCTCACTTCATCCCCCTTTCCTCGCCTTGCCGCCGATGTCCTTGCCCGCCTTTCGATGTCCACGATGCGACGGCCCAGCCTGAGCAATCGTTGCTGCCACTGGTAAACCCCGTTCCCGCGCTGCTTGTTGCCCATCACCCCGCACAGCCAGAGCGTGTCCAGCGAAACCATCAATGCGTCCATCTTTTGCAACAAGGCGGCAAATTGCGCGGCCTGTGGCGACACGATGCGGATTTCGACCTTTCCGGGGTGGGTGTGGCGGGGCTTGGCGGTAATCCCGTTGTCCTCGCGGAGCTTATCGAGCCGCGCCTGTTCGCTTTTGATGTCATTGGCACATTCGCCGATCATCTCGCTGACCATGCCTTCGACAGTATCCGCCTCTTGGCTGTCGCCGATGATGCGCAAGATCACGCCAATGGCGTACAGGGCTTCCACCACACGGCGGAATTCGCGCTCGTAGACTCGTTGGGCTTGCTCGCTTTGGAGTATCACCTGCTGGTCGAACACAGGGCGGCTGTATGATCGGGCTTTGGCTTCTGCCATGGTCAGTCCTCACGGTAAATAAAGGTGGAATGAGTTTGGCCTTCGATGGTAGCGCAAGCCGGGTGGGTGCGGGCTTCAAAAAGATGCCGGTTTTCGCCATCTTTCCGAACACCGCAAGGATCGAAAATGCGTTACAAATGGCACTGATTCATGTTGAACAAAGTGCAACTGATAGGCCGACTGGGGCGCGACACCGAAGTCCGCTACACCACAGAAGGCAAATGCGTCGCAAATCTGGCTATCGCCACGTCCGAGTCCCACAAGGACAAGGCCACGGGCGAAACCCGCCAAGAAACCGAGTGGCACCGGGTCGCCCTGTTTGGCCCGACCGGCGATGTCGCCGCACGGTATCTGAAAAAGGGCAAGCTGGTTTTCATCGAAGGGCGCATCCGCACCCGCAAATGGCAGGACAAGTCCGGCCAAGACCGGTACACCACGGAAATTGTCGGCCACGAGATGTAGTGCTTTCCGGCAACGGGGAAGCCCCGCCCCAAGCACAACCACAAACGCCGCCGATTCAAAAGGGAACAGGGGCAAACCCAAAATCAACATATTAAGGATGGCAAACTGCGAGTGACACTGTATCCTTCCCTAGATCAACAACCGCTATATCCATTGTTTAGATGACGAAATAGGCGCATAATATTACCGCGTCCGCGTCCCGCGCCTGAGCGCATACTCTGTTAGTTCCAAGGCAGAGCTTTGGAACCAGTCCAACAAGCAAACTGAAGGAATATCCTATGAAAGCGTTACCAAAACCATTGATTTACCTCGTCCTGCTGGCCGGGATGGGGCTTGCCCCCACTGCCCAAGCTTCGCTGATCCCTAAGTTGGGCGGCACCGTCGTTTATGATTCCGTCCGCAACATCACTTGGCTGGCGAATGCCAATGCCAACGGCCTGATGAATTGGACTGCCGCCAATACTTGGGCGACGGGCCTGAATGTCGGCGGCTACACTGGCTGGCGTTTGCCGACCGCCGATCCGGCTTGTGGGATCAACTTCAACTGCACCAACAGCGAACTGGGCCATTTGTTTTACACCGAAGGGGGTTTGACGCAAGGTCAGAGCATTACCAGTTCTGCTGTTTTGTCAGGTTTGTTTTCTAATATGCAAAACTCCGTTTACTGGTCCGGTACCGAGTACTCGACTTTGGCCTTTTTTTGAGGCAGAGAGATCGTTCTCGTAGCACAATACCCGACTGTTGATGGCTTACGAGAGATGACAGACATTGCTGATGCTTCCCGATGTGGCGTTGATGGTTTTGAGTTCCTTCGCGCCGA
>CAIODU010000150.1 GCA_903857165.1 uncultured Methylococcaceae bacterium
ATGTGATTCGTTTTACTGCCTGTTGGAAGGGGTTTTTCAAACGAAACTCCCTGTTCGGTACTTTATCCCCATCTCAACCGAGTTTGAACATTTTGCTTAAAATTCAATTGTTTGCCCACCATGCGAAATCCCAAAGAGCCAGAATTCTTGCGTTATCGAGGGCTTGTCTTGGTGTTCCTCCCAGCCAGTCTGCAATGACCAAGTATTGATCTTTATGTTGGTATTTATCCAAAGATATAAATTCAGCCAATGACATTTTATTGGCACCAGTCGGTGCTTGATTCATTTCAAAAAACACCTTCTCCAAATTCTCCCACAGCGAGCCTTCCGCGGTATTTTCTCCGATGCGAAGCGCCTCCTCGACCCGAAACTCCGTCAGACCGGCACGCTGGCCGGGTGGCAGCAGCTTGCGCATATTATTTGCGGCGATCTCTGCCGCGCATTCTCGCACTTCATTGGAACCCAAAGGCTTGCCATCCGTTAGGCTTAATAAATCCCCCTCGGTACGCAGCTTCAACACCGCTTCGGCAATCCGGGTATTACCCGCCACTAAAAAGAACAGCCTCGGTGTCGTTATCATACGAATCAGCCGCAACAGTTCAAGGCAATGGCAAGGGGCGAGATCGAAGTCGTCCACTGGCAGCACATACAGCGGGTTTTCGGACCTTCTGTTCCAGCGGGCGCGGGCCATCGCGTTAAGTACCTCGCCAATCCGGTGATTCAGTTCAAGCCCGGCTTTCTCCGCTTGATTGACCCACAGAGCGCGGGTTTGAGGCTCACCGCTATAACCACCGCCATCCGTGCGATCCCAGACTATCGCCGCGTCTTGTTGCAATTGCCGCAGCTTGTCCGCCGCGCCCGCATAGCCGTCTGGTTCCGCCAAGGCGGCGGCCATTGGGGGGAGTTCGTTCAAGCGGATGTCTAACTCCTTCTCGATGCGTGCTAGAATCGCTGCAAACAGATTGACACCCTTGGAGAGTGGCTCCATGTCCAGGGTTTCCAGCCAAACCACATTACGTCGTTGATCATCACGCAGTTTCATCGTGGAGGGGTATCTATCCCTGTCCACGGCGGTAAGAATTTTGTTGGCCTTGTCCTTGTCGGCGGGGCTTTTAGCGTTTTCCTCTGCGAAGAAATCATCTTCGGTGGTTAATGCTTGCAGCGTGAGCAACACCGAACTTTTCCCCATGCCACGATCACCGTCGATAAAACCAAGCTGGCTGCGGCGGTTGCGATCCAGCACTGGCCCGGACTTTCGGGATTCCTCAGGGCGGTCTTTGAGGGGAGGAATTGAGCCTAAGGTGATATCCAACAAAGAACATCCCATCCAAAGGCCAAGCTGGTGCTTGGCGCTCCCAGAAGGAACGCCAAGCACCAGCTTGGCTAGGTGATTGTTCGTGATTTTCGTGGACAATTTATTTCAGTTTTGGTGGATTCATTATTGGAAATCGCCTAAGGCATCGACTAGCCATCCCGACGCGGCTTCCACCGCATTGCGCTGCTGCTCACTGAGCGCATTCCAGTCTAGGGGAATGGCTTCCAATCGGCGTGTATCATGGTTCATCAGTTAGATTCCTGTGTTGAAAGCGTAGCTACTTCGCCGGAAACGCCCGCCGGGGCGGGCTTATTCCAGCCTATATTTGACACCCTGCGTAACATCAGTTAGGAGGCAACACGTTCATCTCCATCCCTCGGTGTCTCACCTCCCTGCCGGGTCAAGATGGCATGGAAAGCCTCAAAGTTTGCACGTTTTTTCCGTTCCGCAAAAAACGTAGCCGTATTCATCGCTGACAACTTTTCAGCAACGGCGGTTGCTACGAACTGGTTTAGGCTGACACCTTCTTCCTTGGCAAGTTTTTCGGCGGCAGACTTGACCGAAGTTGGCAAACGTAGGGGATAGGTGCTGGTGTTTCTCATTACAATAACCTCTTCAGTGCATCACGCGGTAGCAAAACTTCAATGCCGAAATCTTTTGTGTTCAAGCCATAGTCACGCAGATTGAAGGTGACGATGGCGTTGGCCTGACCATTGACCGCTGCTTCCAAAACCATTTCATCCGCCGGATCGCGCAAACGTGGACGCCACAGGAAATGGGTTTCGACGGGTTCGGCCAGTGCCGCTAGGCCGTCAAGAAATTGCTGGACTTCGTTTGCGCTCAAACTCGCCGCTATACGGTGTTCCACTCTGCTACAGGTGGCTTCGTATTCGATGATCAGGGGAACGTTTGCCACAAGGGTAAAGCGCCGATCCAACGCAGCCAGCAGCAATGCCGCCGAAGCCCCCGAGGGGCTACGCATGGCGGCAACGATGACATCGGTATCCAAGACATATCTCATTTGGATAGAAATATCACATCACTGGCGATGTCGCAACTCCTATGATGAGGGTTCAGAGATTGTCTGCTGTTATTCAACGACTGCTTTGGCAAGGATATCAGTCGCCCATCCACACTGCTTGGCTGTCGGGTCTTGGCCGTTCAAGTACGTTCGATTCTCAGCCGTGCCAATGTTGATGCACTTTTGTTAGGCGAAAGTATCTTCCCTCGACTTTGGCCTTTTTTTGAGGCAGAGAGATCGTTCTCGTAGCACAATACCCGACTGTTGATGGCTTACGAGAGATGACAGACATTGCTGATGCTTCCCGATGTGGCGTTGATGGTTTTGAGTTCCTTCGCGCCGA
>CAIODU010000151.1 GCA_903857165.1 uncultured Methylococcaceae bacterium
CATGCCGGAATGACGGCAATGGAGCCATAATGAGAATTGCTGCCATCAATGTCTTTGGCAATATCATCTTAATCCATCCCCTCTAGGATTGACTCGCCGTCTGGTGAAGATTTATCAAGTGCGAGGCCGTGCCTAGGCTTGCGTGAAATCAGTTAATGATTCAGTCCCCTGACGCTGAACTCGACGTAGTCATAAACCTTCCCCCCTTGCCCGACCAAAGCCAGTTTGTGTCGACCGGGGGTGGGCCGCCATTTTGGGCTGCTTTCCCCTGACCCCAAGCGGTTGCCGTCCAACACAAACTCCACATCTGGCTTGACGCTACGGGCGGTGAAGAAGACCGCCTGGTTTTCGTAAGGAATGTCCGGGTCTAGCGCGATGACAACGCCATTGGCCGGGGATGCGATGCGGGGTGGCTGGTCCACCGCCTCGGCCAAGCGTATCAGCTCGGTTTCCGTTCCTTGGATGAACCATTCACTGCGCGGCGGCTCGACGGCGGGCAGATAGCGAATTTCCCTGCGGACAACGCCATTGGGTGGTTGGGGTGGGTTGGAGGCCAGGCTTTCGTGCAAGCCATTCATAATCTCCAGCCAAGCCGGGGCCGCGCCAGTGATGCCGGAGACATCCTGCATGGAATCCCCCTCGAAATTCCCCACCCAGACGCCCACGGTATGGCTCCGGCTGAAGCCTATGCACCAGTTGTCGCGCATGTCCTTGCTGGTGCCGGTTTTGACTGCGGTCCAGAAGCGAGTCGCCAAGGGGTTGGACAACCCGAAGGTGACGGCACGCCCGGCGGGGTCGGAGAGGATGTCGGCAATGATGAAGGCGGCGGATTCATCCATTACCCGACGGGCTTGGCCAGGCTTTTCGCCAAGCCGGAAACGCAGCGCCGAATAAACCCCGCCATTCGCCAACGCACGGAAGGCATTCACTTGTTCCAGCAAACTGACCTCCGCAGAGCCTAGCGCCAGCGAGAAGCCGTAATACTCCCCTGGCTGGCTGATGCTGAGGTAACCAAACTCCCGCAAGCGGTCGCGGAACCGCTCCACCCCCGACAAAACCAAGGCTCGCACCGCCGGGATGTTGAGGGAACTGGCTAACGCGGTGCGGACGCTGACCTGTCCCTTGTAGTCCCGGTCGTAATTCTGCGGGATGTACAAGCCAGAAGCCGTCTCCAGGTGGATGGGCGCGTCGTCAAGTATGGATGCGGCGGTGAGGTAGCGTTTTTCCACTGCCAAGCCATACAGAAACGGCTTTAGCGTGGAACCGGCTTGCCGCCGGGCATGGATGCCATCGACCTTCCCTGCCTTGGAAAACGGCCCCGCCGAACCCACATAGGCCAGCATTTCGCCGGTTTCATTATCCACCACCAGAGCCGCGCCGTCGCGCACATTGCGATCCGCCAATCCGCGTAGCTGCTGATTCAGTGCATTGAACGCCAAACGCTGGATGGACTCGTCCAAAGTCGTGCTTAAACGTTCCCCGGGGGTTTTCAACAGTTGCCGGGCCAAGTGCGGGGCCAATTCCACGCCAGGCTCGATTTGCAAGGGCCGGTTTAGCACACTGGCTGCCAAAGCTTGCAAGGCAGGGCAATCCGCCGACAGATTGCCGGCCTTGGCGATGGCGCAAGCCCGATTGCCGATGCGGCCGGCCCCTGCATTGGGCGAAGGCAATACGGCGGCCAGCACTAGCGCTTCGTTTGCCGTCAAACCCGATGGCTGCTTGCCGAAGAAGGCTCTAGCCGTGGCCGCCATGCCTTGCAATTCCCCGCGAAAGCTGACTAGGTTAAGATAAGCCTCCAGAATCTCCCGCTTGCCCCAGGTTTTCTCCAATTCCAACCCGGCGCGAAGCTGCGCCCATTTCTGGGCCAAGGTGCGCCGCCCCTTGCCCGGCGCGAGGGTGGGGTCGAGCATCGCCGCCAACTGCATGGTCAAGGTGCTCGCGCCCCGCGCCGGTTTGCCGAAGAGCCGGCCCACCGAGGCGGATGCCAAGGCCCGCCAATCGACTCCGTGGTGTTGATAAAAGCGCCTGTCCTCTGCGGCAAGGACGGCAGCAACCAACGCGGTTGACACTTGATCAAGCCCCACCCAAGGCAAACGGCGAACCGTGAAATCCATCCTGAGTTCGTGCAAGGGCTTGCCGTTGCGGTCAAGCAGATAGGCTTCGGAAGGACGCCAAGCGGATTTGACCTCGTTGAAGGCCGGCATTCCCCAAGCCAAAACAGGCAGCAGGAATAAGGTCATCACCAGGCTTTGTAAATGCAGCGGGGTTGCTGCCGGTCTTTTTGGGTATGGCACAATCAACCCATCCTGTCGGATATTTCGGTGACGGTGGAACGATTTTAGATTATCCTTAAGGCACATGAAAACCTCCAAAACTCCGCTTTTTTTTGCCCTTTCGGCAAGCTTGATTTGCTGGCTGCTTCCCTTTGGGCGGTTGATTGCCTATCCCTTCACTCTGTTTGTGACTTTGGTGCATGAGGGCGGGCATGTGTTGATGGCGCTGGCCACCGGCAGCCCGGTGTTCAGCATGGCCATCGCCCCGGATGCCAGCGGACTCACTCTGACAGCGCCCAATAGCACCCTCTCCGGTATATTGATCGCCAACGCGGGATACCTCTCCGCCACTGCCTATGGCACCCTTGTATTA
>CAIODU010000152.1 GCA_903857165.1 uncultured Methylococcaceae bacterium
AGTTTTTCACCATTCATAACCTCACGGCAAGACAATTGACCTTTTAACAAAGGAATGGCGAGGTAAAAGTCTTTTTCAAATGAATATTTATTTAAGACATAACCGGGTTCTAAATCACCTCTAGCATAAGCCCCCCTCACCAAAGCATTTAAATATTCGGTTTCTTTTTTGCTGATGATACGCCTAGAATTTGAAGATCCGCCACACATTTCAGCGGCTTTATAAAAAGCCTTAAACCATTCATCCGCTTGATGGGGCAGTGTGCAATAACTGGACACAGGCACATCCTCATAGTCTATATCAATATGGCGTTCCCAAGTGCGGGTACCTTTGCCATACGCTATTAACATTGATGACTGCCAGTCATGGTATTCATGAGTTGACAAGCCAATTACATGGTCTGGGTAACGGCTTTTAAGATAGTCTATTTGATTGAGGTTTAGCTCTTCGTCCTCAGAGGGATAAAGTGCCACACAGTGATTGACCGCAAGAGGAATATCCCTATTTTCAAAGAACAAAACCAGATCATCCAAGTCTTTTTCTGAAGCACCCCCGGTGGAGACAATCACAGGGCGACGGGTGGAGGCAATTTTTTCCAATAAGGGCCAGTCATTCATATCTGAACTGGCAACTTTTATAATAGGCATGTCAAAATCAACACATAAATCAACCGATGCCTCATCAAAAGGAGTTGCCATCGGAATACAGGCCATGTGTCTTATTTCTTCCACCAAGCGGGAAAAGTCATCCTTGCTCAATTTCGTGCTTTCGGTTTTCTTGATGTATCGGGAATTCTGGTCGCCTTTGAAATTAGGATGGATGAAACTGTCAACATCGCGGAATTGAAGTTTAATGGCTGCTTTTACATTGTTGTAGCGCACAACCGTGGCAAAATCGCGAATTATTTTTAGACCACGATCCACTTTACCCCAATGATTATTGGCAATTTCAAGAACAAATAAGTTTTCAAATAAATCTTTATCTTTTTGTGAAATCACAGCTTTTTCCCGTATTAAAGTTTAATTGATAGATAATGCACTTTCGCGTACTGAGATAATTTCTTGTGGATCAAGAAATGGATACATGTCTTCTAGTTCGGGTGTGGTAATCACCCCATCAACCATCCGTGACTTTAAACGCGGCTCAAATTCTTGTACAGTATCGAGTTCAACTTCACAAAAAACGGGGCCAGTCGTATACAAAACTTTTTTAAGAGTGGACTCCCAATCCTCTTTTCGGAGCGAAAATGTTGTAAAGCCGAATGCTTCACCTAATTTAATGAAATCAGGGAATGATAAACCTGAGTCTTTTGAAGAACCAGCCTCGCGGCCAAAGAAGTTACGTTGGGTCTGCTTGATTGATAAATAACCATCGTTGTTTAAGATAAATACCAACACATTTAGGTTCAATCCTTTTATGGTCTGCAATTCCTGGATATTCATCATGCTGCTACCATCGCCTGCAAGGCATATTATCCGTGCATCGGGCTTTGCTATTGCTGCCCCAAGTGCTGCCGGTATGTCATAGCCCATGGAAGCAGAACCAGAATTACTGAACAAACGCATGCCTTGTTTGATTTTTCCTACCTGGAATGGCACTATAGTCGCCGTTGCATCACCACAGACTACCATGTCCGATGGCAGAAGTTGTTCAAATAAGCTTGATATGAAGTGATAAGCGTTAATAGCGTTAGAAGATATCGGATAGTCTGAATCTTTGGGTGAATACTTTGTTTGTATCTCTTGACACCAATTAACCCATTCAGTATGTTTTGGTTTATAAGCATTTTTAAGTGCGGTTCGAGTAAGCTTTTCCATAAAATCGCCAACATCAGCGATTATTTTTTTATCAGCCGTAATATAGGGTTTTCGGAATTCAGCCTCATCAATATCCACCCATATCTTTTTAGCGTGTCTGGCGAAACTTGACCAATTATAACTCACTTGCCTGACATTAAGCCGCGAACCTAAAATCAAGACTAAATCTGCGTTTTGAACGACAAAATTTCCCGCACGGGTACCAATGGTTCCGGGCCTTCCGGCAAACAGTGGGTGATCGCTAGGGAAAATATCATGAGTCCAAGCCGTTGCCACTGGGACTTGTAGCAATTCTGCCAGTTTTAGCAAAACTTTTTCTACATCCGCAATTCGTATACCTGACCCGGCTAAAATGACAGGCCGCTTCGCTAAGGTCAACCATTCCAACACCGAACATATTTCTTGGTCTGTCACCTTAGGCACAAGGTTATTTTCCGGTAGTGGCATTGTAATGCGTTGAACAAAATCTTCAGGCAGTTTGGTTCCTTGCAAGTCTACCGGTATATCAATCCATACTGGACCTGGACGACCAAGAGTGGCTTCAATATAGGCTATATCTATAATATCAGCTATATCTGTGGCATTTGTCAGAAGATGTGTATACTTAGTGATGAGTTTAGCCATTGAGATAATGTCAACCTCCTGATCACCCAATTGTCGCAATCTTGGAATAGGATTAAAGCTAAGGCAGGTTTCGCGCTTGACTTGGCCTGATACTACCAACATGGGTAGCGAATCTGTATAAGCACCGAATACCCCATTTAAGGCATTGATGGCACCGGGACCAGTTGTCACATTCAGTAATGCCGGTTTATTGGCTATTCGGGCGTAGCTCTCTGCGGCCATCGACGCTCCTTGTTCGTGATGGCAATAAATTTTTTGGAAATTACCACTGGCCCCTATTGCGTCATTCAAATGCATAGCTCCGCCTCCCGTCACTAGAAAACAGGTGTCTACGCCTAGATAAGCAAGCCGTTCAACGATAAAGTCTGCAACCCTCATTATTATTTCAAAGCTCCCAATGCTAACTTGAACTTAAGTAACCAAACCGCTAAATTCTTAATTTTAACACAGCATTTGTTGATTAAAGCTTATAAATCAAGGCTTGTCCAGTTTGTAAGGCCAATGGATTTTCAGGTTTGTCTGAAAAAAACTCTGTGATTGCTCGGAGTGCGCCTGGACAAGAGGCATAACCATAATCGTCGAACACAATAACTCCTCCTCTTGACAATCGAGGATATACAAATTCACAGCAATCCAATATGCTTTGGTAAAGGTCAAGATCGATATGCACAAAACAAAACAACTTTTCCTCTAATCCATCAAATGTTTCTGGAATCCAACCTTTCCTGTAGACTATAAATTTTTCTGTTCCTACAACTGATTTTACTTGCTCTAGTGAAGTATCATTAAAATCACCCAACAAATGTCGATTATCGCTTCCGTTAACTTCTTTCATGCCTTCAAATGAGTCAAATAAATATAAAAGTTTTGATCCACCTTGTCGCGACATTATTTTTTTTAACAATAAAGCTGTTCTCCCTTGAAATACTCCTGCTTCTACAACATCCCCTTCAATGTTTGTGGCATTAGTGAGCATGTTTTCTAATGTCCAACAATTTTCAATTGGACAAAGAGTGTATGGTTTTATAGTTTGATATTCACGAACAAACACAGCTTCAAGCCACGGGGAATAGAATGGCTTATAACACTCTGACCTCATTATATTTCTTACGATCAGAAACTTATATAGCATTTGCCATATTATTGGCGGAGTGATGGCTTTTGCAACTGTTATGAACGGAATTCTTGTTGTCCGGATCAACTCTAATTTTTTCATTTAAATTTCCTTTAAATTTCCTTAATAATATAATTTAGTCTCAATAAAATACCTTAAATGATCCGCTTAGCACTATTCTAGTCAGCATAAAATAGCCACTGTGTTTTTTAACCCCATGGCTGAAATATCCCTTTTTATTTCTTCGGCATACAATGCGGCAGAAATTATGATTGTCCCTTCTAAGTTATGAACAATATCAGGATATTGTATCGGAATAGAGTGTAAATAAAGACCTTGTTTATTTTTATCGCTATCTACGATGGCAACAATATTACATTCTAAAAGTCTAGTCGATGCCATTAGTCTTTGAGTATAAGAACCTGCTCCCCATAAAATTATAGGATTTCCATTGTTTGCATAGTATTCAATTTTTTTTATTTTGTTATCTTGTTTTGATTGTTCTATAAAATTCAAAACTGATGATTTTAAATCAAAAGAAAGTTCAATCCTATACGGGTTACCTGTAGGATGTTTTTTAAATATTGCGTAGATCGCTGGATAATCAATATTATCTGATATTCTAATGGTTTTTTCAGACCAAGATATAACCTCAAAACCATGTAGATCTGCTAAATTAATTAAAGCATGATAATCGAAATGATTGATATGTTCTGGATCGAAGTAATAAAATGGAACAACATAATGATGGAAATAATGTAATGCATCAGGAACTTCTATATAAAGCAATCCATCTTCATCAAGCAAAGACTTCATTATTTCCATGGTAGATGTCACATCAAAAATATGTTCTAGTACATGGGAAATAATTATAGCTTTGTATTTTCCGACTTTATCTTTGTTCAATTCCGAAATAATGGATGCATATCCTTTAAAGCCTCTTTGCTGTATGTGTTCAATGCTAACAAGGGAAGGGTCTATTCCAGTTAGGTTGGTAAAGCCCCTGCATGACAAAGCCTCAAGTAAACCTCCATTTACACAACCAATATCCAGTATGCTATCCGAAGGCTTCAAATGTTCAGCTAGCACTGAAGCCATTTCATCCAATCTTGACCGATCAGATGGGGTATAGCCTCCACCGCTGGCGGTCTTCGTGTCTTCATATTTTGAAAATTGCTCGTAATATTTGTCGTAGTTCTTTTGTGAGGATTCACTATCAGCGTAAACCATACCACAAGTCTCACATGATACAACACGATAATTAGAAGGCAAAGGGGATGATGTTGGTAGTTCAAAACTAATTTCATGCAAGACATCTACCTTGCATGAGGCACAAATTGGGCATGTTCTGCTTGCGGTAGCAATCATAAATTATTTTCGAAGTTGATAGTTAATCAGATCCACCCGGTTTATATTAATTTCTTCCCTGATAGTGATAGAAAAACTAAACCATGATGGCTCTTGGTTGGGCGTGGCTTCAGGCAGGACAATAAATTCTTCGCAGCTTTTCAGCCCTCTTGGGGCGGAATGGTGTTTTAGCGTATTCCACCCGATAATTCCCCCATCCATGTGGCACCTTACACTAAAAAAGCTTAATGCGCCCGGCCTTATTACCTTTCACTTGTCATCTAACACGTCTGCAAGCGTGGTGGCATCCAAGATACGGTCGGCCCAGGCTTCCAGTTGCGCCTGACCGGCTTGGTTTAGCCTGGCTTCCGTCCACAAAGGGAGCGGCCCAAAACGGCGCGTCAATTGGCGTCTCAATACCGCCAATTCACCTTGGGATATGCCCTGGGATATGCCTTGGGATATGCCCTGGGATATGCCTTGGGATATGCCCTGGGATATGCCCTGCAGCAGACCTTTTTGCTCTCCCTCGCGTGGCTATGGTGGACATGATGGCTTCTCCTCGTGCAAAAATTTGTTGGACTGCATGGTTCAGTTCGGTGTAGTCGAAGGGCTCGCCACGAACGGCTTAACCTGCCTCGCCTTAAACTGGTAGCCCGCGTAGGGCGGAATGGCGTTTTAGCGTATTCCGCCTAATAATTCCCCGATCCATGCGGCACATTACTCTAAACAAGCCAATCTTGAGCGTAGTCGAAGGGTTCGCTCCGCGACCGTTTCCGGCAAATCCTTGTAAATGCCGAAAACGCCCGCCGGGGCGGGTTTATTCCGGCCTAGCTCCGCACCCGATAAAGCCACGGCAACGAAGGGTTAAAGGGAAAAGCCAATGCCTTCATGCCTGAGTGCCATGATACCTTATTTACATCAAACGATAAAATTCATTCCAATCCCACGACTGCCGGGAAATGTATTGTAATATATTCATTTACATCTCTATAGAGTCCGCTCAAGTGTGTCGCACCTTCTATGAACCGATTGATCGCACTCGACTTTAATTCAGGATCATCGGGATAATCGTGAGCCAAGGCATTCCGAACAATGCGGAAACTTTTCCATTGTTCGGCGGAAGGTATCGCACCTATGCGTTCCAACCGATTTAGCTTTTCGGCAAAAGTAACATTTTCGGGGAGCGGCTCTTGAGCCAATACTAAGATGAGAGGTAAAACCTTCTCGCCCATCGTATCTTGTAGTTTGGTGAATCGATAGGCGATTTGATCGAGTATCCGCAGCAATTTTTTGTCAACCATGCTAACGCTTGAAAGAGGCATCCATTCCCTAGAATCAACAAGCCCTTCGGCGAGTACTTCAGCATGCACGGCACACTCAGCAAGATAAATACGCATTGATTGTTCCGGTTTCATATTCTCACCCCATCGTCCATGGCAACTTGGTAAATCGGCATCTCGAAAGGGTTGGCCCTGCGCTTTACGACAATATCGATTTTTTCATCCTCAAATTGCACCGTCCCCTGAAGTTTAATGAGCAATGCAATTTTGCGTTCAATTATTTCATCGGCATCAAGCAAACTTGTTTCCACTAGGAAATCATAATCCCCACCTTTTTTCCCATCGTCCGCTCGTGAACCAAACAGCCATAATCTTGCCTCTTCGCCGAAATAACGACGGGCATGCATTCCAAATACTTTTATTTGTTCAGGGGTGAGTCGCATCGATTTCAATAATTTTCTTTAGTTGTAGCCGGAATAAGCCTGTCCTGAGGGTAGTCGAAGGTATCGTACTGCGACGGTTTCCGGCGAATCCTCTAAATGCCGAAAACGACCGCCGGGGCGGGTTTATTCCGGCCTTCTACCTCCGCACCTGATAAAGCCGCTGCAACGAAGGGTTAAAGGGAAAAGCCAATGCCTTCATGCCTGAGTGCCATGATACTTTAGCCACTCGGTTAATTCACCCACTTCGGACCAGTCAAAAATGGCTTCTGCCAAGTCTTCCAGTCTTTCAACCGGCAATGACGGCAATTGTACCAGCAACGGGCCAAGTTCGGGATGGATGCCGAATTTTCGCCTTAATAAGCGCGTCACTAGAGAAACGCATTCTTCCTGCCGCCCTTCCTGCTGACCTTCCTGCCGCCCTTCCTGCCGCCCTTCCTGCCGCCCTTCCTGCCGCCCTTCCTGCCGCCCTTCCTGCTGACCTTCCAGCCGGGCAACCTGACATTCTTGCCTAATTATCTGTCCTAGACCCATGATTTCACCTGCTTCGTTTAGGTAGTGTGTGCGGAATTCGAGGGTTTCCTCTTCGCTAAGATTCGCGTAATAGTCGATAAAGTCAATGTATTTGCGTTGTTTGTCGGGGTTCGGTTCAATTTGCGCCAAGCCTAGCTGTGCGGCCCAGTAGATGTCCAGCCGGTCTTGCCGTGTGTGTGCCATGTTGGGCAGGTTGAGCCGGGCGACGATGTTGTCGCTGTCTTTATAATCGTTGGCCGAGAGGCGCTTCAGGTCACTGGCCAGATAGCGAAATTCTAAATAACTGTGCCTGTCTCCGCCCAAGCGCAAATTGTCCTTTCGTGTGCCGGAGTTTAAGAATATCACCACAGGGACGACCCGCTCGGTTTCCATCAGTTCCGCCATGTCCAGGCAATAATGCGCCAGTCGATGAATGGAAAAGCGGTTGGCTTGTGTTTCTTCTTCAATGACAAATAGAATGGCCTCGCGATGGCCCTCCGGCCATTCCACCAACAGCGGCACGTCGAGTTCGCGGAAGCGGTCGCCCAGGCGGTCTTTCAATTGTTCCTGACGGATTGGGACTATCCGTGCATGCATCAAGTCTTCGTCCGTTTCTTCCTGCGCGAAGAAGGCCAAGGCTTCGCGTGGATAATCGAGGATCAGGTTTTTAAAGTTTTGGTCGTGCATGTTGATGCTGTGTCGCGCCTTTACCCCTCACCCCTCGGCAAACACGTCTGCAAGCGTGGGGGCATCCAAGACACGGTCGGCCCAGGTTTCCAGTTGCGCCTGACCGGCTTGGTTTAGCCCAGCTTCGGTCCACAAAGGCAGCGGGCCGAATCGGTGCGTCAATAGGTGTCTCAATACCGCCAATTCACCTTGGGATATGCCTTGTGATATGCCCTGGGCAACACCCTGTTGAAGACCCTGTAACAGGCCCTTCTGCTCTCCTTCGCGTATCCATTCGTCGGCTATGGTGGACATGATGGCTTCTCCTCGTGCAAAAATTTGTTGGACCGCATGGTTAAGTTCGGCGCGGCTGAGTGTGTTGATGCCCCGCGACAGGTAGCCTTGTAGGTCGGGCGAGTCTCTTTTCGCCCGACAAAACCGCTGAAATATCGGGCAATAAGAGCCTGTTTAGAGCGTAGTCGTAGGGACGATGCCCAACTATTTTATAACCATATTTTGGAAAAATCGAATAAAACGCTGCACTTGCCCAAGTGGAATTCAACAGTGTCCTTACTGGCATCCAACAGTTTTATATAGCGCCCGTCTTGCAAATGATAGACTTTGGCAAGCCTTTCAGTCGGGTCAACGATTATATAGTACCGCACACTTTCCTGCTCGTAGAGATTGAATTTGGTGATACGGTCTTTTTTCGCTGTGGACTTTGAAAGTATTTCAAAGATGAGTGTGGGGGCTTTACTTAGATAGGCCGCTGGTTCCAACTCACCGCAAACAACCAGATTGTCTGGCTGGACCGTCGTTTCTTCATCTATTTTCCAGTCAACGGGCAGCAGCGCATGGCATTCTTGGCAATTTTCCAACGCACGCGCCAACTGGCTGGCAATATTTTGGCTGATGGCCTGGTGCATGATGTTGGGTGTGGGGCTCATGGCATGGGCCACACCGTGGATCAACTCCCAACGGCCTTCCCATTGCACATAGGCTTCGTAGTTATAGTGCGGCAAATCTTCAAAATGCAAGTTACTCATCGTTTATCCTTTGGCGATTCCCTAAATAACAAATATCCATTACAGGGCATCCTTCAGGATGCCATGGTGGCCTGAAGGCCACCCTACGGATTAGGCATTCTCGTAAAACTCCCTTGGTGAAATCTGCGCGATAAGATGTTCTCATCTATACATCTAGGAAAGCTTCTATTTTTTCGCTCGCAAACGTCAACATGTCCTCACTCAACCCCGGATATACCCCAATCCAGAAGGTATTATTCATCACACTATCGGTATTGACCAACTCGCCGCTGACACGGTAGTTCCGCCCGACCATGTAAGGCTGGCGGGTTAGATTGCCCGCAAACAACAAACGAGTGCCTATTTTGTGTTGGTTTAGATAACCAAGCAAATCCACACGGCTGATACCAGAGCCTTCTCTAATCGTGATCGGAAAGCCAAACCATGAAGGCTCGGAATTGGCAGTGGCTTCGGGTAGGATAATGAATTCTTCACAGGTTTTCAGGCGTTGCTTGAGGAAGTCGAAGTTCCGTTTGCGTGTCTCGATGAAACCCGTCAACCTATCCATCTGCGCCAAGCCGCAAGCGGCTTGCATATCGCTGATCTTTAAGTTGTAACCTAGGTGTGAGTAGGTATATTTGTGGTCGTAGCCATAAGGCAGTTCGCCCAGTTGCCAGTCAAAACGCTTGCCGCAGGTGTTGTCTTTGCCGGGGGCGCAGAAGCAATCCCTTCCCCAGTCGCGGAATGATTCTATGATGGGCCTTAATGCGGGATTATTGGTGAACACTGCCCCGCCTTCGCCCATCGTAATATGGTGGGCGGGATAAAAACTCAAAGTGCCGATGTCGCCGAAAGTGCCAACGAGCTTCCCGCCGTAGGTCGAACCCAAGGCATCGCAGCAATCTTCAATCAGCCAGAGATTGTATTTTTTCGCCAAGCTCGTCACCACTTCGAGATCGTAGGGGTTGCCGAGGGTATGCGCCAGCATGATCGCCTTGGTTTTTGGCCCAATGGCTTCCTCGATCTTGGCAGGGTCGATGTTGTAGGTTGGAATGTCCACATCCACGAAAACCGGCACTGCCCCGAATTGTAGGATGGGATTCACCGTGGTAGGGAACCCGGCGGCAACACTGATCACTTCATCGCCCGGCTTGACGGCGCGGTCACCCAACTTGTGGGAAGTGAGGGCTAGGAATGCCAGCAGATTGGCAGAGGACCCGGAGTTGGCGGTCAACACATGGCGGACACCGATGAATCGGGCCAGCCGTTTTTCGAAAGCATCATTAAACCGACCCGTGGTCAGCCAGCCGTCCAACGCCGCTTCGACCATGTTTTGCATTTCGGGTGTGCCAACCACTTTGCCGGAGGGGGGGATGGCGGATTGGCCGGGGGTGAAGGTTTGAGGCGGTTTAGTGGCCTGCTGAAATTGATCGACTTGGTAGGCGGTGATTTGACGCAACGCGGCATCCAAGGTGGCCGGTTTGACTACACCCACTTTCCCCACAAAAAAACGCGGGGGGAACACCCTCTGTTGGCTGACCGGGAAGACGGTCGTTTGATGAATCTGGCCTTCCGCCAGATCATCGGGGCCAATTAGAATTTGATAGGGTTCAGTCCATTGACCAAGCTTGGAACTGCCTGGAATGCCTTGGACATCCCCCCTGCTGTTAGGCCGGGAGGTCACCAATACCGGGCGTGGCTTGCCTGCCGAACCGTCAACAAAAGGTATTTTGAAGATATAAATAGTCCCAGGTTTTACTGTTTCAGACATTGAGGTAAGTCTCCCAAATGGCATCCTCTTCGGGATCGTCCGGGGTGGTCGCGGCGAAGACCGCTAAGTTAAGATTGTCTTCATCATCCAATTCGGCACACTCCTCTGTCACCAGGATTGGCAGAACGATCACGTCGAATTCATCGCCCATATCGTTCGGGATATCAATATGCAATCGACGGTTTGCATCGACGCGCAATCTCTCGTGAAGTACGTCATGTCTCATTAATGCATTCTCACATTCGGCTTTATCAGGAAAACTTCGGATCCGGCGGCGCAGAATACGCTTCGATTTGCTGAATCGTTTTCTGACGCATATTATCCCCGTGTTTATAGGCAATATACCAGTCCACAATAGCCTCTAGGGCGGATTTCAAATTCCAGCGGGGTTGCCAGCCCAATTGAGAGTGGGCCTTTGAGCAGTCAAGCCTTAAAAAGCTTGCTTCGTGGGGTTGGGGGTTGTTGTCAATTTCCCAACACGCACCGTCCCCCCAGCGTTGGGTAAGCTGTTCCACGATCCATTGAACGGATCGTGCGTCAAGTTCGTGTGGCCCGAAATTCCAACTTTCACAGTATGCTCCGCGCCCGTTGTAGAGGTGTTCGGCCAATACTAGATAACCGCTCAACGGATCCAAAACATGCTGCCACGGTCGAATGGCGCGGGGGTTTCGAATGCGCACCGATTCGCCTTGGGCGATGGAGCGCATGATGTCGGGAATCAGCCGATCCAGTGCCCAGTCACCGCCTCCGATGACATTGCCCGCCCGCGCACTCGCCAACGCGATGCCGTGTTCATCATATTTGACGGGATTGAAGAATGAATTTCGATACGCCGAGGTCACCAATTCGGCACACGCCTTACTGCTGCTGTAGGGGTCATAACCGCCGAGCGGTTCATTTTCGCGGTATCCCCAGACCCATTCCTTGTTCTCGTAACACTTGTCGGTGGTGACATTGACTACGGCTTTGACGCTTTTGGCTTGCCGTATGGCTTCAAAAAGATGGACGCACCCCAACACATTGGTTGCATACGTCTCGACCGGGTTGTCATAAGAATAGCGGACAAGCGGTTGGGCTGCCATGTGGATGACGATTTCAGGCATCGCCTTGCCCATGGCTTGGGTCAGTGTGGTGGCATCGCGTACATCACCGATAATGGAGTTCATCCCGTTTGCCAGCTTGGCCACCTCGAACAGACTGGGGTTGGTCGGCGGCTTGAGTGCGTACCCGGTTACCTCGGCACCCAGTTGCTGTAGCCAGAGACACAGCCAACCGCCCTTGAACCCGGTGTGGCCAGTGACGAAGACTTTTTTCCCATGCCAGAAACTTGCGTTCATTCCCAAATCTTCCAAGGTGCTTTGTTGGCTTGCCAAAGTCCTTCAAGGTGGGTTTTGTCCCGCAGGGTATCCATTGGTTGCCAAAATCCATGGTGAAAGAAAGCGTTGAGCTGACCGTCACTGGCCAAGCCTGCCATGGGCTCCCGCTCCCAAAGCGTGTCGTCTCCCGCGATGTAGTCAATGACCTTGGGTGAGAGTACGAAGAAGCCCCCGTTGATCCATGCACCGTCGCCTTGGGGTTTCTCTTCAAAATTGAGAATCTTATGGCCTTCCAGATTTAACGCGCCAAAGCGGCCTGGTGGTTGAGTGGCTGTCAACGTTGCCAGTTTGCCTTCCTGGCGATGAAAGTCAATCAGTCGGTTGATGTCGATATTGCCAACGCCGTCGCCATAAGTGAGGCAAAAGTCTTCATCACCGAGATATTTCCGTATACGCTTGATGCGTCCCCCGGTCAGCGTATCATCCCCAGTATCGACGAGGGTTACACGCCAAGGCTCGACGTAATTTTGGTGGACATCCATGCGATTGTTGACCATGTCAAAAGTGACATCCGACATGTGCAGAAAATAATTGGCGAAATATTC
>CAIODU010000153.1 GCA_903857165.1 uncultured Methylococcaceae bacterium
CCAATAATGAATCCACCAAAAGAATCGTCCACGAAAAACACGAAAGGCACGAACGAATCTTGCTTTTGTTCGTGCTTTTCGTGTCTTTCGTGGACTCTATTTTTTTTCTACGGATCAGATTCTTCATGGGATGCTCTTTCCCAGGAATCACCTAATGTCCAAAATTTCTGGAATCAACCATCTTGACGCGGTACGCGCACTCGAAAATGATAATTTTACTGAGGGTTTAGTATATGCCCCGCATCGCCTTAGGGCTGGAATACGACGGATCGGATTTTGTCGGCTGGCAATGGCAGACCGGCCAGCGCAACGTACAGGCTTGCGTCGAAGAGGCTGTCAGCAAAGTCGCGGCGGAACGGGTCACGGTGCATTGTGCCGGACGCACCGATGCCGGTGTCCATGCCTTGGAACAAGTGATCCATTTCGATACCCACACCCATCGCGAATGCCGGTCTTGGCTAATGGGGGCCAATGCCAACCTGCCCGATGATGTGCGGGTGCTGTGGGCTAAGGAAGTGGGCCCAGGTTTCCATGCCCGCTACAGCGCCGTCGCCCGCTATTATCGCTACGTCATCCTCAACCGACCGATGAAGTCGGCACTGTACCGCAAGCAAGTCACTTGGTGCTTTTATCCTCTGGACGAGTCAAAGATGCAAGAGGCGGCGAACCACCTGCTCGGGCACCATGACTTTTCGTCCTTCCGCGCCCAAGGCTGCCAATCGAAAAGCCCGAGCAGGATCATGCATTTCATTCGGGTACGGAGGGAAAATGAGCGGGTCATCATCGACTTGTCAGCCAATGCCTTCCTCCACCATATGGTGCGCAACATTGCCGGGGTGTTGATGGAAATCGGCACTGGCAAGAAGCCAGCAGATTGGACTAGCCAGTTATTGGATCTGCGCGACCGCAAGCTGGGAGGTGTCACTGCGCCGTCCGATGGCTTGTACTTGGGCGGGGTTTGTTATCCGCCAGCGTTCGGCCTTCCCAATGACCCGATTTTTGACTTGCTTCCGCCCAACGCCGCCCGTCATGTGCATCCGGGGGGTGGGGATGGCGAGGATATTAGGTGACTTTCCATGTCAAAATGGGCGGCAATCCCCTCAAAATCAAACGCGGCCAGGCAATGCTCCACCTTGCGGCAAAATTCAACACAGTCCGTTTGGTTTTTGCGTGTATGCGCCAACCATTCCTCAATTTCGTATACCGCGCCCCGTCTTGCCAATTTGGTCAGTTCGGCGCACTCGGCGGCGGACAGGAAACCCAGCGGCGTAGCCCCGCGGCCCATTTCATCCGAATTGTCCAGTGTCGTTGACTCATTCGCCCATTGCCACACCAAGCCCAGCAAGCCACCGATGCACTCCAATACCTCTGCACCGCTGGCCGGCTTGAGCAACACTGCGTCGAAACCAGGCAACTCGCCCCAATCATGCGGTGGATGTGGCGGCTGGGCGGACAGCAGCACCACTGGCATGGGCCTAGGTTCCCCGCCGCCACGCAGCCCCCGCAAAATATCCCAGGCCGAACCGTCGGGCAGGCGCTGATCCAGCAAGGCCAAGTCGAAAGACTCTCCACCAGCCAACCATTCCAGCGCATCAACCACCCCGCCCGCCGTCTGCACCGCGAAGCCGAGTTCGGTCAGCAATTGTTCGAGCAGACGGCGATTGACGGCGTGGTCTTCGACCACGAGTATGCTGCGTTTTGGCCCCGCGTAGCCCATTATATCGAGGTCGGGAAACGGCATCGGAATGTCCTCCTCACTCGCCAGGTCAAGGCTAATCTCAAACCAAAACCGGCTGCCCTCGCCCAGGCGGCTTTCCACCCGCAACTCGCCCCCCATGACCCGCACGATCTGCCGGGCTATGGCGAGGCCCAAGCCCAACCCCCCGGTGTTTTCGCCGTCGCTGATGCGCTCGAAGGGATCGAAGATACGCTCCTGGTCGGACGCGGCGATGCCCGGCCCGGAGTCTTCGACTACAAAGCGCAACCGAATTTGGCATAGTTCAACAATATTGCCATCGTCCGGTGGGAAAGGTTGTTCAGGATCGGCCGCCAACGCCCGGACGAACAGATTGATCCGGCCATTGTTGGTGTATCGAACGGCATTGGACAGCAGAATCAGCACCACCTGTTCCAGCCGCCGCGCATCCACCCGCACCACGTCTGGCAGCTTGTCGGCAAAGTGGGCTTCGAAGCAATGGCGGCGCGGGTCTGCCAACTCTGCGCCATGCTCCTTAAGCCGCTCCAGCAGACGACAGAGAAAAGCCGCCTCCGGCTGCAATGCCAGCCCGCCGCGTTCGCCCCGTGCATAATCCAACAAATCATCGACTAGATTGGTCAAATGGCTGCCGCCTTCTTCCAACAAAGCCAGTCGGTCTGACGCTTGCCCTTCGGCATCCCGGCGCAGCAAATGCGCGTAGCCCAAGATCGTTTGCAATGGCGTGCGCAATTCATGGCTGACCCGCGCCAAGAATTCACCTTTGGCTAGATTGGCCCGCTCTGCCAACTCCTTGGCTTCACGCAATTGGTGGGTACGCTCAGTCACCTGTGCCTCCATGCTGGCAGCGGCTTCCGTTTCGATGGCGAGAGCTTCGGCCAGTGCGGCACTTTTCTCCAGCCGCAACAAATCCACCCGCTGGCTGATGCTGGCGAAAAACAACAAATTGCCCACATACACGACCGCAGCCATCACGGCCTGGACCCTCAAGCTGGAATACGGCAGCCAGCCTTGCGACTCGCCTACACGGGGTATGATGAATACACTAAACGAGGCCAGGATGCCTATGAATAGATAACCAGCGGGGCGAAAATTTCTGCGAAACGCGGCTAGGCTGATGCCTAGGTATGAAAACTGGTTGGTCGCCACCAATAAAGCGTAGATTGTCAACAGTCTTTGGAACTGCGCGGCAAAGAGAAAGGACAGCAAAAGTGCCAAATCCGCCAGCACCAGGCAGTCAAACGAGTACCCGGCCCACCACCAACCGAAGTTGCGAAAGGGAATCAACGCACGGATAAAACGGTTAAATCCAATCCCGGCCAGCAGCCCGAAAACCGGCATCGCCCGCAAAGACCAATCAGGACGATCCACCCACCCATAGGCGAAGTCATAGCCATTATAGGAAGCCTCAAACAGGCAGATACCCAGCATGCTTAGCCCTAACCACAGCGCAGCCCAGTCCCGCCGCAATGGAAACATCATGACTGCATAAAGACCCAACCCCAGCAGTGCGCCTATGCTCAACATGGCAAGCAAATCCTCGCGCTGCATGGCATGTTCAAAAGCAGGTGGCGACCACAAGATCGGCAATAGCGACAAGCGGGTGCGGGTTTGCACACGCAGAAACAGCGTAATGGTCTCGCCGGCTTCAAGCAGCACAGGAAAAGCGAGGCTGCGGACGGGTACGGGCCGCTGTGCCACGGCGACTTGCAGCCCGTTCTCCACGCGCCGATAGCCGCCGGTTGCCGGCAGAAACAGGCTGACCCGTTCCAGACGTTCCGGATCAATGTGCAGCCAGCGTTCGATGGCGGCATCAGCGGGGTTATGCAGCGTCAGCCGTGCCCACAGCACTGCGTCGCGGAAGCCCAAGCTCAGGCTGTCTCGATCGACAGGGCGATAGCGCGGGTCGCGCATCGCCGCTTCGGGTGTCAGTTGTTGGGTTTCGTCGAGGAAATACTCAAGTGCCGCGCCGACCGGCAGGCGTCCGGCATTCGCAGGCACGTCGAGAACGGCGGCATGTCCAGTGCCTACGAGGAAAAGGCCCAACAGAGCGAGAAGGCGGAAAAAATTGGAATGCACCTAATGGAAGCTCATTTGGCATGTCGCCTAGGGTTCTCGGTGACAAGCCCGGCGGATTGCCGGTAAGCGCTAGGTGTCAAGCCATAACGTTCGCGGAAGGCAGTGCTGAAGGCGGCGGCATTGCCATAACCGACATTGGCGGCGATCCCGATGATGTCGCAGTCCGTGGACAACAGCAATTCGCAGGCGCGTTTGTGGCGCTCCTCGCGCAACCAAGCGAACACGGGAAGCCCTAAACGGCGGCGGAACAAATCAGTCAGGCTGCGCTCGTTGCTGCCCACCCGCCTTGCCAGTTCGACCAAGCTAGGCGGCTCGGCCAAGTCGGCGCGGAGAATTTCCATCGTCTTATGCAACAGCCGGTCATCTTGGGTTTCCAGCTTCGGAGTGACGACTTGTGGCGCAACGGGTGGCATGGTTTGCAAGCGGCGGCGGATTTGGCCGTGAACTTGGAGGCGGGCCACCAATTCATCGACCTGATAGGGCTTGGTGATGTAATCGCTGCTGCCCGCCCCGAAGCCGTCCAGCTTGTCCGCCGGCAGGTCTTTGCCGGTCAGGAAAATCACCGGGATGTCTGCCGTGCGCGGGTCGTCTTTCAACAATCGGCACAGATGGTAGCCGTCCATCGCCGGCATGCACACATCCAGCAAGATTACATCCGGCGGATTCGCCAACGCTTTTTGATGCCCATCCCGGCCATCCAGCGCGACGCGTAGCTTGAAGCCGCGCCCGCGCAACAATTCCACTAATACCCGCACGGTGGCGGCATCGTCGTCGATGATCAGAATTTCGGCGTCTTGGTGCATGGTGGGTCAATCACTAGGCGGGGTCATGGCTTGGCCACTGATGTTACGCGCAGGCGTTGATAAAGGCATGGAATGCCGCTGTTGACTTGGCTTATTGGAAACATGTCCCATGAAGAACCCTCTTTATAGATTTGTACAGTGGTTATCTGATCAGTTCGTTCGCGCAGACCACCGCGACCGGCAATACTGTTGAATTAAGGAGTAGGTCGGCATCCCCATGCCGACAGGGAGTAGGTCGGCATCCCCATGCCGACAGGGAGTAGGTCGGCATCCCCATGCCGACAAGGAGTAGGTCGGCATCCCCATGCCGACAGGGAGTAGGTCGGCATCCCCATGCCGACAAGGAGTAGGTC
>CAIODU010000154.1 GCA_903857165.1 uncultured Methylococcaceae bacterium
ACGCCGTCAGTCCGGCATGGATGCCGGAATCCAGTGCCATGGACGGTAACGTGCCGCTTGCACAAGTGCTTGATTTAGGCAATGTGCCAGCCCGCAGTTTCACCTCACTGTGACTGGATTCCGGCAGTCCATGCCGGAATGACGGCGTTTTTGGCTCGGCGGGACTTGTGTATAACGATGAGAGCAGGACCTTGGGAACGAGCAAACCACACTCCGCTTCAAAGCCATTAACTTAAGCCAAATCTGTGGGAGCCGCGCCCTCGCGGCGATTGGGTTCAACCCGCATGTTCTATCGCCGCGAGGGCGCGGCTCCCGCAAATCCTTATACCACTCGACTCCTTAGGTGTTTTCCAATAATGAATCCACTAAAAGAATCGTCCACGAAAAACACGAAAAGCACGAACGAATCTTGCCTTTTTTCGTGCTTTTCGTGTCTTTCGTGGACTATATTTTTTCCTACGGATCAGATTTTTGATGGGAAGTTCTTTCTCAGGAATCACCTTAAGTTAATGGCTTTGACCCTACGCTTGAGATTCCCAATACGCCAAACCCTCCTTGCCTAAATCTTTTGCCAATTTTTCCAATGCCTGCAAAGCTTGCTCATGGCCGATTTCCTTGGCGATGCGGTAGGCTTCCAGCCAGGCATGTTCAGCTTCGGCTTGGTTTCCATTTTTAAATTGAATTATTCCAATATTATAATGTGTTGGGCATAACCCAGCACGGTCGCCTATGTCTCGCTGAATAGTTACTGCCTGTTGAAGAAAGGCTAATGCCTTCTCGTGATTTCCATTGTCATAATAGATAATTGAAATATTATTAAGAGCAGTTCCCTCACCAACTCGATTGCCCACTTCACTGTATATCTTCAGAGCATTTTCAAGAATTTCCTTTGCTTTGTCATACCAGCCCTTTTCATAATATATGATTGATATATTATGTAATATGGTTTCTTCACCTTTTTTATTTCCTAATTCGCGATAAATTAATAAAGAATTTTCAAGATAATTCAGTGCTTTGCCAGAATCACCTAAGGCACGGTATATTTTTGAGAAATCACTTAAAATTATAGCTTCACCTTGACGATGGCCTATTTTGCGTGAATTCTCTAACGCAGATTCAAGATACTTTAGTGCCTTTGCATAATCACCTTGAACTTCGTAAATCCGTGAAATATTGTCAAGTGCAGCAGATTCCCCCTCCAGATCATTTAGTTTCATAAAAAGATCGAGAGTCTCATTATATTTTTGTAATGCATCGTCATAATAATTAAGAGCATGGTACAACCTCCCCAAATCATTCAACAACCTCGCATACTCGACAGTATCCTTCGGCGTTTCATCCAGCAATCCATTCAACACCGATAACCATCGTTGCTTTTCCGCCAAGGTCATCTGGTTGGCGGCATGGGTTTCCCCGTCCATAAACCCCATCATGGATTGCTTAACAAACCCAGCCTTTTCCGACTCAGGCACTGGAAACTCAAACACCGCGCTATGCCAGTCGTAAAAATCAGACGCAGTTCTTGCCAATAGTGTGAGGGCGTATTCCGGCAACCAGATAATCAAATTGCGGTTAAGTTGGCTATACACATTCCGCCGCCAATTGATTTCCTGCAAGGTGCGAAATTGGCGATCCTCGTCGCGGGTGGGCAGCAGGGTTTCCAATCCATACAAAAACACTGGCGCACCGACAGCTTTGTCTTCGGCCCAAGTCAGTAAGCGGTGGTCAATATATTCTTCGCCATCATGTCCGCTCAGGTCAAATTCCAGAATCGGCTGGGCATACTCGGCTTTAATTTTTTCGACTAACTGGCGGCGATAGGCGGGGGCATTGCAGCAGACGAAATACAAGCCGAACCCCTTGCCGTTGCGCAATACCCACAGAAAGCGCGGAAATTCAGATTCTTTATCGCTCGCATCAGCAAGTGATGTCATAATTGCACTTTGGATGGGGGGTTCAACTCACGCTTGATCCAAGGAATCTCACGCACCGCCGGGTGCAAGTCGGCCCAGCGTTCCCCATTTTGGTATTCATGGATGATGCGCTGGCGCAATAAATCGGCAAACGTGCGATCCACCCATTTTTGTTCGTCCACTTGCTTAAGCCGGGGCAGATCGTCCCGCCTTACCAAGCGGTCATAGTCCATAATCAAATTACGCTTGGCACGGTCCACATCAGCTTCGGTAATTGACCCACCCTCCCCCATGCAAGCCAAGCGGACTAGCCTTAGCAAATCTCGCACCGCACCGCCGCTCATATCGACAAGGGTTTCCACACCTTCGGGCGGGTCAAAAACCACCTCAATTTGAATCCGGCGTTCGATTATCTCGCGCAGTTTACCACGCCCTTTTTCATTCTGGCAGTTCACCATGGGTATGACAAAGGGTTTGCCCGCAGCATAAATATCCCCTAGATTGGAGGTGAGTGCCAAACTAATCGGCACGGTGTAGATAATATGGCAGTGCGGCGCTTTCAAATGCCCTGCATGATGGACAAATAATTCGGTATGGTTGGATTCACCATCCTTTCTAGGCTGGTATACCGTTTTCTCCAATTGATCGACAATGATCACCAAATCGACAAAATCTTGGTTTTTAAGCTGGACGCGGGCGGAATCAATCAAGGTATTCAGGCGCTGGATGAAAACATCCAATTCCGGTTCCAGTGTACGCCGTATTTCCAAGCGACGGCTACTGCTATTTTTTAGTTGCCCGGTGATTTCAGTCAGCAGACTGGACAAAAAAGGAAGGCTCCCGCCTATTCCCACAGACGCTTTAATGTCGCCTTCCTGCTTTTTCTCCTCAGTCTTGGTTTTAGTTTTGTCAGCAAACCAATCCTGCAATTCTTCCAACAGCTTGTCGTTAAGTTTAAGCCCTATCTCATTCATGTCATGCACGACACTCTTGGCGATACCCACTAAGATATCCAAATAGGTAATATCACCCAAGTCAAGAATATCACCCACATCCATGTAAATGACGAAATACCGTTTATCCTCCAACTCGGCTTTCAAGCGGAACAGTTCGGTGGATTTGCCGCAGCCGGGATGTCCGGTGACTAATTGTTGATGAAAATCGGGCATCTCGGCCCACTCGATGGCCAGGGCGATATTTCGCACCAAGCTTTCGCCGCCGCGGACATCCGTCAAATCCACATAACGTGAATCATCGACATCGTACAAGGGAATTTCAGGGTGACAGGCAATGAAGGCACTGCGCCGAGTGGTAGCGGGGGAATAATTCATTTCACCCCCCCTTCCTAATCAAAAACCTCAACACCCCGCCCTCCTCTTCGCTATGCAGCAAGCCATGACCGGCTTGCTCGACGAACACGCCAAAATCCAGCACGGCGGCGGGATCGGTTGCCAACACACGGACCACTTTCCCGTTTTCCACGCCTTGCAGCGCTTTTTTCAGGCGCAACAAAGGCAAGGGACACATCAGCCCGCAGGCATCCACCTCAAAATCGAATTCCGGAATTGTCACTGTTTTCGTCTCCCGACATACAATAGTTAAACGATTTTAACAAAAGCGGACCACAATGGATTATTTACCCCTATTTTTCAAACTGACCGGCCAGCCCTGCCTGATCGTCGGCGGCGGCGAAGTGGCCTCGCGCAAGACCGCCACCTTGCGGCGGGCGGGAGCCAAAGTCACCGTGGTCTCCCCGCAACTGACCCCATGCCTAGTCGAGTTGCGGGATCAGGGTCAGATCAAGTGGCGGGAAAAACCATTCGCCCCCGAGGATGTGGAGGGCTACAAACTCGTCATTGGCGCGACCTCCATGCGTTCGGTCAACGAGCAAGTATTCCAAGCGTCCCATGCGCGTAATATACCCGTCAATGTCGTCGATTGCCCGGAATTGTGCAGTTTCATCTTTCCGTCCATCATCGACCGCTCGCCCATCGTGGCGGCTATTTCCTCCGGAGGCGCGTCGCCGGTGCTGGCAAGGCTGCTGCGCGTCAAGCTGGAAGCTTTGATCCCGCCAGGCTATGGCTCATTGGCCCGCCTGGCCGGACGCTTTAGGCAAAAGGTAAAACAGGCCATCGCCGACGGTGAGTTGCGCCGTCGCTTCTGGGAGGATGCGCTGCAAGGCGATGTCGCCGACCTTGCCTTGGCCGGACGTGAGGAAGACGCGGCACTCAGGCTGGAACAGCGCTTACTCGAAACCAGCAACACAAAAACCGGCATGGTGTTCCTGGTGGGGGCGGGGCCGGGCGACCCGGATTTATTGACGCTACGCGCCCTGCGCCTGATGCAAGAGGCCGACGTCGTAGTATACGACCGATTGGTGTCGCCGGAAATCTTAGGGTTGGTGCGCAAAGACGCCGAGAAAATCTACGCCGGCAAGCAGAGCAGCAACCACACCTTGCCGCAACCGCAAATTAATCGACTGCTGGCCGATCTCGCCAAGGCCGGGCGGCGGGTGGTGCGCTTGAAAGGCGGCGACCCGTTCATCTTTGGGCGCGGCGGGGAGGAAATCGAAACCTTGATGGCGGAGGGCATCCACTTCCAAGTCGTACCCGGCATCACTGCCGCCTCAGGCTGCGCCGCCTATGCCGGCATCCCGCTGACCCACCGCGATTACGCGCAGTCCTGCGCTTTTGTCACCGGTCATTTGAAAGACGGCACGATAGACTTGGAATGGGAACGGCTGGCGGTCCCCAACCAAACTTTGGTGATTTACATGGGCCTACAGGGACTGGCGCAAATCTGCGCCGGACTCATCAGCCATGGTTGCCCTGCCAGCCTGCCCGCCGCGTTGATCCAACAAGGCACCACCTGCCATCAACGGGTATTGATTGGAACCCTTGCCGACCTGCCGGACAAGGTTGCACTAGCCGAAGTCAAAGCACCCACTTTGGTCATCGTCGGGGAAGTCGTCAAGCTGCATGAGAAATTGGCGTGGTTTGGGCAGTGGCGGAACGGACGGACCTTCCCGGTATTATTCTCGTAACTCATTGACTAAAAAGTCCGCATTTACGCGGGCTTGGAGACTTGTTCGTATGTTGTTGGATGGGTGTTTGGTGGGATGAAGTCCATCGAACTGTATAGAGCAATATTACATAAATCATATGATTGGAAAATGTTGAATTTTGAGTTACCGTCATAAGAGAGTGGTTGCCCTGTTTTTAGACGTTTTTAACCTGTCAATCAATTTATCTGTTTCAAAAAAGTGCCTCTTGGTGAGCTTTCAAATTCTTGCCAAACTTAACCAGCTTTTCTTCTAGGCGCGGCTTTGCGGATTTCAGCAACACGTCCATGGGTCTTGCCCATAGACCGGGTTAAATCCTTGCGGATTTCGTTGAGTTTGTCTTCCAGTGGCTTGGATGACAGCGATAGCTTTTGCCACGGGTGAAAGCCTTCAATTATTCCCCTAAAATCTTGTCCTCAATTTGTTTTCTAACATCCCTGCCTTTTTCATCCATGGCGACAGCCATCAAGAATAGGCATTTCCCATTGCTGGACTTTTCCCATTGGTGGCCTATCTGCATTTTTTCGCGGGAGTCGTCGTTGGTTCTGTAAGGTTCGCCCTTGTATTCCACAGATAACAAACGCCCGTCCACAAGCTCACAAACAAAATCCGGGTAAAAGTAATCGGAGGAGGTCGGAAACCAAAAGGACAGCTTTTCTTCCCGCTCCACGTTGCGTACCCAATGTTTCACGTTTGGGTGGGTGTCGATGGCTAGTGCGCACATAAATTCTTCTGCTGGTTTGCCGTCTGCCTTCCTTTCCCGTAGATCGTGAATCATAGGGTAATAATGCTTTTTGAACTTGAAACGCCCACTGTAAAACGGATGTCTGGCAGGGTAGCGTAAAGGATGAAAGGTAAAGGCATAGCGGAATCCATCTTCCAAACTAGCGGCGTGAATGCCGGGTAGCGCCTGTTGGAATCCTCGATTGATGGCTACACACCGCAAGCGTTCAATTTCCTTACAAATGGCCGTCACAAGCTGGAATTTGCCACGAATCAAGGCCGTGAGTGACAATCCCCGGTCACGAGTCAAATGCCCCAACAACGCTGTGAGATACTTTATCAGCGTTCCTTGATGGGTGTCCTTTTGTCGCACTTGCTTATCCAGCCAGTAAACAAAATCCTGTTCCGTCGCTTCGGTGGGAATATCGTTCAAATGAAGCTGCCGACTTTCCAAAAAACCTAGCGTCACCTTTTCGCCTTCCACGTCAATCGTAAAGGCATGGGTACTTTCGTGAACGGAAAAACCATCCAATCGCGCCGGTTGCGCCAGCAAGTCGAAACAGCCCAAATCAGCCAACGTTTCCCGTTCCAGTAATTGGGCTTCGCCTCCAAAGTCGAAGCATAATTGCGGCAAAGGGGTAAAAACCACGCCCTTGGCACTGGGGGCAAGCAGTGCTGCCCGTTGGATATGATGGAGTTCTATTTGTTCCTTGACGCGGGGTTGATGCTTGCCCGCATAGGCGGACAGCAAAAATTCCTCCGCCTGTCCGGTCATTTCGCCCCGCACAATCACGGTAACGCCGTTTGTTGTTGGACGCACTTCGATGTGTTCCTGTAATTCTTCAGGGATGGGCAAAGCCGGTGCGGTCGGCGCGGTCATGACAAAATCAGGCACTAGCGGCGTCGGGCTAGAACCGCCATTGTCAACATCCAGCAAGTCTTGCTGTACTGGCTGGATAGCCATAGCCGCCTCATATCGCTCAAAGCCCATGTTGTTCACTAGCTTGTCGGTGATTTGGTCCGCCGCTTCGGAAAAGCTCGCCGCCAGAACATGGGCATAAGCCTTGTTCAATTCTGGTTGGCTTCTGGCCTTGGCGTAAGGCATTCGCAACACACGCCCTAGTAGTTGCTCCACGTCTTTTGCCGAACGGGACTCTTGCAAGGAACACAGCACATAAGCAAACGAGCAGTCCCAACCCTCTTTTAATGCTTCCACCGTAATAACGTAACGCACTCGACAAGTTTTATCGAATAAGTCAATGCCGTCCAATCCCTTCTGGCTACCCGTGGCGACGGCGATTTCGTTTTTATCAATGTTCTCCCCATCTTCACTAATAAGGTGTTTCCTTAACACCTCAACGGTCACTTCTCCGCCTTTCGCCTGTGCCTGAAACAGCACAATAGGCCGAATATATTCCGTTTCCCGTTGAGCTAGGGTTTCCAAGCGCTTCCGAGTCAAAATCGCATCGCGCACCGCATCTTTCCAGCCAGTGGGGTGTTCCGCCAACACGATGGGCAGTTTTATCATCTCCTCGGCTTTCAACGCCTGTGCCGAAACGTGATACAGCACATTGCTCCCCTTGATAGGGGTGGCGGTCAGTTCGATCACCCCTGCCGGGTTGAGTCGTTTCAGCGTGGTAAAGCTCTTCTCGGTGCGATTGTTATGCGCCTCATCCACGATGACGATGGGCTTTTGCAGATAAAGCCAATTGGCCAACGAAGTTTTAACCCGGCCTAAATCCGCCGTGGTCAGATAGGTCTGGTTTTGCAGGTCGGCTTCGGTGACTTTCTCCAAGCCCTCTTCCTGCCATGCCATCAATCCTTGGAAATGCCGCGCCAGCGATTCGTCGAAGGCGTAGACATTGCGCTGTGACGTGTCTTCGATGCGGAAAGATTGAATAGTCGTGACAATCACAATGGCTTGCCGCCCCACGTCCAAAGGGTTTATGGTCGCCAACTGTTCCAAGTCGCACACGCGCACCCGTTGCGGAAAATAAGTTTCCAAGGCTTGCCGGTAGGCATGGCGGGGGTTGTTCCAGCAAATGCGCCAACACTGTTGGGGTCAACACATTACCGCCTTCCGGTCTAAGGTCGTGGAGAATGCCGTTGTACAACAAATAATAGGCCGTGCCTTCATGGATGCCGAGAAAAGGCGTGGTGAAAGCCTGTGTCGCCGGTTCGCCTGTGCCAAAGTGCCATAAGTACGCCGCCAAGGAAGCAAAGCGCACAGCCGGGTTGATGCTGCCATCGGGCAGAAACACCGGCTCACCTAGCGTGTAAAAACGGAAACCTCCGCCGCCCTGCCAGTTGACCGCTTTAGAAATACCGCCTTGTTCGCCTTCGATGACTTTTTGCAGCCGGGGTATGCAATGGGTTTGTGCATGTTCGCCCATTTCAATGCCGATATAGCGACGGCCCATTTTGTGGGCGACAGCGGCGGTAGTGCCGGAGCCGAGGAAGCTGTCCAAAACTATGTCATCACTATTAGAAGCAATTTGCAAAATTCGCTCGATAAGACTTTCTGGCTTCGGAGTTGCAAACAAATTGTCCTGATTAAAAGTCATTACTTCCTTTTTAGATGTCTGATTATCACCAACTTCGGAACGTAACCATACAGTAGTACAAACTATCCCATCCTGTACTTCAGACAGAAATCGTTTTATTCGAGGGACATTATTTCCTGATTCTCCAAACCAAATACGCTTATCTTCATAAAGCTGGAGGAACTTTTCTTCTGTAGTTCCCGTAAGCGTTCACCCCCTTACGCCGGCAACGGCAAGAGAGCCAATCCCTGACGCCGACGGGTTATGGCGGTTTGCAAGTATTCCCAGGGGGAATGGCCGCGCCGGCGGCAGGTGTCGATGACACTGGCCAACAAGGCGAAG
>CAIODU010000155.1 GCA_903857165.1 uncultured Methylococcaceae bacterium
AAAGGCATCTCGCTCACAAAATCGGCCATGAGGGCAATTGAGAAGCGCTTGGAGCGCGATCCGGAATTGCCAAAATGGGACATACTCATTAAACCAATGGCTGTTTTTTGATGGTATGTTCTTTGTTGTAAATCACCTTATTGATAAAGAGCCGCTTGCAGTTGGCCTATAGTTTGCCGCATGGACTCTATGCCGCCAAAATGCCGGTTGGCGATTTCGCCGGGTAGCCCAAAGCGGTCGAAAGGCGGCGATTTGATTAGCCCGGACAGGTCGTTGAACTGGATCACGCCACGCTCGATGTATTTGTCCAACAGCAGGGCCAGAATTTCCTTGGCGGTGTCGCTGTGGGTGGCGAACAAGTCAGGATTTTTCCGCTTGGCCCTAGCTGCCCGTTCACGCCGGGTCAGCAGCGGGGTATTCCAAGCCAGATGGCAAATCAGATCGAATGGATCGGCATCCGCTTCTCCGCTGGCGGCGGCGAGTTCATCAAAGTCAATGCCACGTTTTGCCAGTTCGCGCAGTGCCTCAACGCGGGTGTCCGTGCTTGACCAAGCCGTGCGGAATTCTTCCGGCGACGGATACATGGAGCGCATCATCCGCCCGGAATAGTCGGTATATTTCACCACTTGCAGCTTTTTGCCGTCGGTGTCCAAGTCATACACCAAATGACCGATGATCTCGACTTCGCCGCCATCGACATAATATTTGCGCGGTGGCTGCGGCGGTGGATCGGAAATAGGCGGGGGTTCATTGATTTGTAGCGGGTCGGGCGTTTCGCCCGGTTCCGGCTCCGGCGAGTCCTTATCCTCTAAGTCTGTATCTTCCGGTTCCGGTTTTTCAACTGTCACCGAAATTGTTTCGCCGTCTTCATCAATGACTGTTTCAACAATGGTTTCCGGTTCGCCGTCGAAATCTTTGTCGGCGAAATGACGGGTTGCCGTGCCGGTGTAGTCGATGATATTGAAGAATTCTTTGCCGTAATCGACATTGAGCCGCGTACCTCGCCCTATGGTTTGCTTGAATTCGGCCAGCGAACCGATGACACGGGCAAGCACCACGTTTTTTACCGTTTCGGCATCAATCCCAGTGGTTAGCATCTGTGATGTGGTGAGGATCGTCGGCGTGGGTAGGTCCACGTCTTGGAAATTGGATAAATGTTGTTTTCCAATGTCGCCTTCGTCACTGGTGACACGGCAGACATAATCCGGGTAGGTTTTCCGCAAATCCTTATTCAAATTGCCCAGTTCATGCCGCATCTCGGCGGCATGTTCCTGATCGACGCAGAATACCAAGGTTTTTGCAAAGCGGTCTGAGCCTTTCAGAAAATTGCTCAAATGTTTGGCGATGGCCTTGGTTCGCGCCCGCAGCGCAATCACTTTCTCAAAATCCTTGGTTTTGTATTCATCGTCGGGGATTGGGCGTCCGTAGCGGTCGCGTTCATCCTTGGTCGGTCGCCAGCCGGTTGCATCCACGTCGCTGATAATCCTGTGGACCCGGTAAGGTGCAAGAAAGCCGTCCTCAATGCAGCAATTCTCATTATGACTCCATTGCCGTCATTCCGGCATGGATGCCGGAATCCAGTGCCATGGACGGTAACTTGCCGGTTGCGTAGGTGTTTGAAAAAGGCTTGATGGCGACACCTAGATTCACATCCTTGTGACTGGATTCCGGCATCCATGCCGGAATGACGAGTTGTCTATCGGCACTTTGGCTCATAATGAGAATTGCTGGTAACCTAGGGACTTTGCGTTTTGAGTGCTTTAAGTCGAAACTGCCAAGGTACACAGTAAGGTTGAGTATGACCGCCCCTGCCTTGGTTTCCATCGGCATGCCCATTTTAAGCCTGAAAAGGGATGCCAATAATCCGGCGCTTTGACCGTAGGCGATATCCGATCCGCCGGTGCCGCCATATTTACCCTCAAGTGCAATCCATACGGCCATGGGGTCGAAGGACAAAAACGAATCGTCTTCGGGCAGGAATTGAGTTGACATAGCGGGGCCATTTCTCGATCCGCCGGCCGGTTGCCAGGGATTCGGCCATTGATTCGAGCAGGGCTTTCACGGCATCCTCCACCAGATGAGTGGGCATCGAGGGCATGGACCGGGCAATCAATTCCGCGTGGGGCAAGGTGTCGGGCGTGGGTACTGATAGCGGCCTATTTCGTTTTTGCCTTGACCGGCGAGGCTGCCTTGGGCTTTGGCTTGCGGGCCTCGGGGGTGGCCTGTGGCGGGGGTGGCTTGGGTTTGTGGGCTTCGGCCACGCGGTCTTTCAATGCCTTGCCGGGGGTGAACTTGGGCAAAACCGCTTCCGCGATCTCGATGGCTTCGCCCGTCCGGGGGTTGCGGCCGGTCCGTGCCGACCGGCGATGGGTCTCGAATGACCCGAATCCCGCCAGTTGCAGTTTCCCGCCTTGGGCAAGGGTGGCACCGATGGTTTCCAGAAGCGCGTCGAGCGTTCCGGTGGCTTCGGCCTTGGTTTGGCCGGTTTGGTCGGCAAGGGCAGTGATCAGTTCGGTTTTGTTCATCGTGGCAAAAAAAATGGGTTGGTTTGGATGGCTGGAATGGCGCACAGCTTACCACCGCTTGGACTCACGGAAAAGGGAGCGGGACAATCGGAAACGGGCAGAATTGCCCGGTTTGCGGTAGACTGTCGCCATGGATCACGACCACAGTTACAAAAATTTGTTCTCTCACCCGGAGATGGTCGCCGACCTGTTGCGGGGTTTCGTGCACGAGCCTTGGGTTGATGGGTTGGACTTCGCCACACTTGAGAAAGTCAGCGGCAGCTATGTCACCGACGACCTCCGCGAGCGCGAGGACGACATCATCTGGCGGGTGCGCCGGGGCCAAGATTGGTTATACGTTTATCTGCTGCTGGAATTCCAGTCCACCATCGACCGCTTCATGGCAGTGCGCATGCTGGTATACGTGGGACTGCTTTATCAAGACCTGATTCGCTCGGGACAGTTGACCGCCGGGGGATGCCTGCCCCCGGAGACTGTAAAAATATTCCCCCCTCATGTATTCTGTGCCAATTTAGACTGGTATTGGTAAGACATTGACGAACAGGCCATACAAACAAGGGATAGACCGCTTTGAATTCGGCCAGGTCCCATCGCGGCTGGAAGACTGG
>CAIODU010000156.1 GCA_903857165.1 uncultured Methylococcaceae bacterium
CGGAATATCTCAGCAATGTTGCATCATTGCCGCCCGCAAATCAATGCCTCAAAGAAACCTGCTTAAGGAAACACCCTAGCCGATGAAACAGTCATTGAGCCATGCTTTCTGGGATGTTCTTTGTTGTAAATCACCTAAAGCATTGACCAGGCTGGTCGTCTGTTTGCCGGGGTGATAGGAGACGGAGTTGTCCTCGGTGGCGACGAGTTCCACATTCGCGCCGGCTGCCCCCATATAATCGGTCAATTGCTGGCGCAGTCCGGCGGCGGCGGTTTTCCAGCCTTGAGCCGCTTGCAGCAGGACTGCATCGCTTTCATTGCCGGGTTCCTGCTCGTAACGGTGGTAGATGACGAAATCCGGCACGACATTGAGGGATTTCAGCGCGGTCAATAGAACAGGCGTCCAACCATTATGGGCAGCACCGGTGCGCGGATTCATTGCCGGATGGTCGGTATAATTGGGGTAAGCGTCTTCGCCATCAATCACCACCACACCCACCTTGATTGTTGGGTCCACGGCCTTCATTTGATCAATATAGTCTTTGCTGCGCTGGGCATAGCGGTAGGGGTCGTGGGGCCTATCTTGTGTGTCATTCTCCCACGGGCCGTAGTTCTCGTTGCCGATTTCCCAGTATTTGAATCCGTAGCCATTCGTGACGTTGGCATAACGCACCCAGTCAGCCGCCTCCCGCGCCGTACCGCTGCCGTAGTTGACGGTGATGAAGGCTTGCCCGCCTGTGCTGCGGGCGACATTGGCAAAGGCATCAAAACCGCTCGCCCACTGCCAATTGTTGCCATCGCTGGTGTTGCTCTGCCAATGATAGCCATCTGCGGTTGAACCACCCGGAAAGCGCAATATTTTGTTGTCCATTGCCTGCAACAGGGCAATAGTGCCGGGGGTATTGAGCACCCCATCCCAAGCAGCGGCATTGACTCCAAACACCCGGTCATCCACCTCGCGCACGAATTGGCTGGCGTTGACGCTGAGAATGTTGTCGACGGGGGGTGGGATGCCTAGCAAAGCGATGTCGTCAACATAGAACGGCACTTGGGCGCTGCCGCTGCCTTCCTGCAGCCAAAATCCAGTCAGTGTGCAAATATTGACGACACCAAGGTCGGCAAGGGGGATAGCGGCTTGCCGCCACAACGCGGCGGCGATTGAACCTCCCTCGATATAGTTGTCGAGCGGCACGCTGGTTTTAGACACGCCCGAGATGAGTGCGCTGACCCTGATGTTGCGTCCGGCCTGGGTGCCGCCGTTCACCCAAAAACTCAACCGGGCATAAGGTGCAGTGCAAAGGGATGAATGCTCCAAGCGAAAGCCTGCCCAGGCTGACGCATAGGTAACTTTGACGCTGCGCGTACCGGTGTGGGCATAATCGGACGAACTGAAGTCGTTGGCAGCATTCCACGACCAATCTTGCCAGCCGTTGATAAGGCCATCATCGGCGTAGATGATGAAATCGCCCCCCGCCGAAGCCCAACGCGGCATAAGCAACAGGGCGATGCAGCAGCATGCCAGCATTGGAAACAGGAATAAACGCCGGTGACTCAAGTTGCCCCCATGGGCTGGAATCTTGCCAAGGCTCAAAAGAAATGCAGAAACGCTATTAGTGTTGTTTGGCATGCTTGTTTTCCTCTAAATAAAGAACTGCTTATTCGTCCAACTGGCTTGCAAGGCAACGAGACGGGGGCGGCCGGGCAGCTTACAAGTGTAGGTTTTTTAAAAAGGTATGACGAGACAGTGCGTTGCGGTAAATTAATGGGTGTCAAAAACATCTTTCCACCGGAGGTGCCGCCATGTCTCGCCAACCCGAACTTTACCACTGGATAGACACTGTTGCCATGCGTTTTCCGTACACCCCTTTGCAAGGCAAATCCGCTGCCAATAGGCCAAAAAAACCGGATTGCCCAAGCCACCTCTGCAATGGAGGCACTCTCGGCAATCCGGCTTTCCCAAAACTTATTTTCATTAAATGGCGATCTGCGACTTTCCGTCCCGCCTTACGGTCGGGTTTGGCTTTTGAAGTAAATCTACTCCTTTTTTAGTGGGCGTCAATCAGGAACTGCTGTCACGCGCCGAATCGTCAACGTTTGGCGCAATGCACTAATGCCTTTTCGCTGGTGAATTCGGCAAGGAAGGTTTTGAACCCAGGGATTCGGGTTACATGAGCTTTTTTCACATAAAAAACAAGGGGCGTGCAAGCGGGTAACCCTGTGTCGCGATGCTTTCATAATCCGGCGCCACGCCTTCAAGTTTCAAAGCCTGGAGGTGGGAGGCGTTTTCTTTCAACCGGCTGTAATTGATGATCCCTACGGTGTCCGGGCTGGAGTAGTCAAGCTGATCGGCGATCATTTCGCCCGTTTCCTCGACGTAGACACCGTCCTCGCGGACATTGTCGCAAGCGCGTTTGTATTCCTTCCCGTTACTCGCTTTTTTTGCCGTCAGAAATGGGTATTTGTTGCAACCCGCCTCCAACACAGCTTCGGCGAAAACCTCCATGAAGCCTGAATTAGAGGGGGGGCCAAATACGTCTATCTTTACGTCGGGCAAGGCGGGATCGACTTGTTTCCAAGTTTTGTAGGGTGTGTCTTTTTCTCATCAGCATTCCTCACAAGGCGATCAGTTGGGCAATTGACTGCCCGTTGGCCGATTGTGCCAGGCATCATTGCGCCCCGGACTCTGCCAAACGCCTAACGCCGTCTTTAGGTTAAGCGTGTGGGAGATTTTTACAGCACCCTCCATCTGGTTACCGCCATTGAAGGTTCTGTTCCAACGGGTGTATGGCGCAACTATCCGCAAGATATGATCCATCCAGTCCCTCAAAAAGGGCTTATAGAATCCGTCTTGCAGGGGGGGGCCGCCCCGCGAACCGACATTCCGCACCCCCTTTCGCAATTATTTGATTTTTCGATACTAATTTTTTCATGACCATTTTTTTCGAAAAATTTAATCTCATATTATCAAAGCGTTATGCTGGGGGTGCGGAATGTCGGCGCGAATGTGACAAATTGCCTGCGCAAACTCGTCCGCGCGTTGCAAAATCAACGGGCCGGGCCAGCCTCGTAACAGCCTCAAGATTAAAATTACCGTGAACGCATCGCCAGCGCCCACCGTGTCGGTGACTTTTAAGCTCGGATGGCCGACAATCACCGACCGGGTAGTGTCAGCATTGATCAATCATGCACCAAGGTCACCTTCGGTAAGAAACAGTTTATCGATGGAGAATTTAGTCAACAGGCTTGCCGCCTTTTCCTGGATATTTTCGCCGGGCAATTCGAGCAACCGGGCCACGCTGTCGAATTCGTCACGGTTCAGCTTGAGAATATCGGCGGCATGAAGCGTGGCAAGGATTGTCTCCGAGTCGAACCACGGCTCGCGCAAATTGAGATCCACGATCCTAGCTGCATCGACGTTGTCCAGGAGGGTTTGCAAGGCATTCCTGGAAACCGCGCCGCGTTGCGCAAGGGTTCCGAAATAGATCCATTTCGGCATCAAGTTTGACGGACTCGGGGTGGGTGATGGCGGAGGACATGATTTTTTCCAAAGGTAATGCTTTTGATTAAAGGGGCAGGCTTTTGCATTGGACACAAAAAAGCCCGGCGGCCAAAACCGTCGGGCTTTTTGTCTTTACCCCCCCTGCCCTCCCCCGCAAGGGGAGAGGGTTGGATGCGCGGTGTTACAGGATCGACTCGACCACGGCGGCGACGTTCTCCGGGGTGAAGCC
>CAIODU010000157.1 GCA_903857165.1 uncultured Methylococcaceae bacterium
ACATTAGCTTAAGGCGGCGGCCAAAAAGGGCAGACTGAACCCTGCCAATGCCCAGTCATAGGCCAGCCCTGTCCGAACACCCCCCCAATCGACACTCAATTAGCTTGAAAATTGTCCATCAAAAAGAATGCTCAGTCTCATTTTTAACACCATTGGCTACACCGATGTGACACCCTGCCCGGAAGACCCCAACCGTCGGCATATGATCTGCGCGCTGTTGGAATCGAACCCGCTGTGGTATCCGTTACGCTACCCGGCAGAATACAGTGCTGGCAAAACCATCAACCAAGCGATTCACTACCACTATCCCTCTGCCGATGACATTCGGCAGATCATGAGCCTCAACAACTTCCGCGACTTCGGCGGCGGCAGCACCTATGACGCGGCCTTCGGATTCCTGGATCAGAATCCCCATAACACCCTGCATATCTGGACGGGCGGGGAAAACCCCGACAGCAATGACGACAGTACCTATGCAGAGTCTTGCATGGTGACGCCAAGGCCATCCACCCCTGTGAGCCGTCTCGGCGAACGTCGCAACAATATGGTGCGGGCTGGCGGCCGTCGCTTCCACACACGCGAAGACATGTACTCCCAGCCTAAATACGGCGACATGTTCAGCAATCTCACCGCATCCTACGACCCTGTGTTTTGGCCCATCCACGTCAATGTCGACAGCCTCTGGTGGGAGTGGCAGCAGATCAACCCGAACGGGATGCCAGTCGAACTCGATGCGATTCTCACGCCCTGGAACTACACGCAGAGGGATACTTTAAACATCGCCCGGTTTGGCTACGAATATGTGCGCGGCACCTATTTCATGCCGGTCGGACTGGAAGCGCCGGTGAGCCGCTTCATCTCCCAGCCCATCCCCATGCCGGAGCGCATCCAGGGATTTCGCAAAGTGGAAATCAGGCTGCATTGGGTGCCGCAATTGGCCCGTTCCTGTTTTGTCCGTGCCTTTTTAAACCAGCCTGGTGCGGATGCCAGTACGGAATGGCGCGGCAATCCCCATTTTGCGGGATACCTGGCAATATTCGGACACGGTGCCTGTTATGGCGGGCCCGGCCATTGCGACATACCCCCGCCGAGGGCCCGTGATTACGACCACCGGACCCGTAGCCACAACACACCGCGCAATCACCGCATCGACGTGACCGATTGCACAAGAAAACTACTCGAAACCGCCCAAGAGTTGCAAATCACGCTGGTTGTCATCGGCGCTGATTACGAGGAAGACATTGATCTCCTCAAGCTCGAAGGGGTTTCATTGAATTTCCTCGACTGATTGCGGGAGACACTAACGTGGCCACTTACAAAATACATCCAGGCATAGGCATCGCCCGGCTCGGCAACAGCGAGACCGAGTTCTATATCGCCCCCGAAATGCCCGCCAACCTGCCCATGGAATGCGATGCCAACGGCAATCCCATCCTCGCCCCTGATCTGTCCGGCCCGGTGCTGGTCAAGACCTTCAAGGACAAACAGGGCCGAATCAAGCGGCAGGCGGCCCGCTTTCAGGTTTTTGTCTACGATGGCGACAGTCCTGACGGACGGCCGTTGAAACTCGGCGATGCAGTCGAAGGCGGCGGCAACAACGGCAAGTTGATCGACATCCAGTGGCGGGTTTATCTCGCCAACAAGAAAGCCTCTTGGTACGATTTCAACGCCCGTTCCGGGGAACACGGCTACCAAGACCAGCATCCGCGCAGGAATGCCGGCAGCGAGGATCGTGACCGTTTGCTCATCGACCCCGGCCCGCGCAGCGTCAATGCGACATCGTGGCGCAGGGCCAGCTTCGACCGTTCCGGGGACGGCAACTACGCCACCACCTTTCCGCCGCCCGGCCTTAAACCCTACGGCATTGATACCTTGGGCGATATACTGACTGACGACGAGGGAAGGCTATTGGTACTGGGTGGCCACGGCAATTCCGGCAGCGAGAAGAGCGGCCCTGGCGAACCGCATATCGCCGATTACGCCAATAACGACGGTTGGTACGACGATGTGTCCGACGGCCCAGTGATGGCCCGTCTGGCGATGTATTCCGAGCAAGTCGGGCAGACCCGCTACATTGATGTCGAGTACCCGGCCTGGGTGGTTGTCGGCTACCCCCGGTTTGCGCCGCAAATCCTCGACATGATCACCATGGACGAGGTTATGTACGATATGTTCCTCCGTGAATTCGCCGATGACACCTGCATCTACGGACGCTTGGACAACTTCGATCCCCCTGAAACAGTGCCGATCCATAACCAGAATGAACTTAGCCAATGGAAAGCAAGCCGATTGACTTGGAACGATAATTTCAAGCCATGGTTTTACCGGGACATCTGGCCGATACTGTTCCGGCCGAATGAATTTCTTTATCTTAGCGATATTCTGGCCCAGTCAAACTTTCCCCATGACCAGGAAAAACGGGGAACCTTCAACCCTTATCTACTTGGTCAGACACCCAAGCGCGAAGATCAGTCAAGGGAAAAAAACGAACACGATCTACAGGTAGGCAAAGCCAAAATGGCGGCAAGGGAGGCACAGCAGGGCGAAGCCCGTGTCGAGACCCAGTGCCAGCCGGATGGGAAAAAGGACTCAGGCTTCAATCCCGATCCGTATGGGCCGATGCGGCGTTTCCTGTTCGACCTGCTGCGGCGCAGAGGCGAGGAAAATGAGTTCAAGCTTGAAGACAAGATCGGTAGCAGGGTACACAACCTGCCTTTAATGCCACTGCTGTGCGGCGACAATCCGCTCACCAACGAAGCGCCGTCGAAGTTCCTGAGGCTTACCGATTACCAGTTGTTCATCCTCAGGCAATGGGCCGGCGGTTGCTTCATCAATGAAATGGAGGAGGGTTGGATCAACTGTAAAACCTACCCTGTTTTCAATCCCTACCCGACAGATGCGCCCAAAACCGGACGCGAACTGGACCGGGGTGTGCTTGGCAACGTGCTGGGAGGCGCATTTTGCCCGGGGGGCGAAATCGGCTGGATCATGCGCAACCCTTCCATCTATCGGGAGCCTTACCGCATCAAGGCCGACCGCACTTGGTCCGACTTCCTCCAATCAGCCGCCCAAGCCAATAAGGAGCACGGCAGCGCCATTCGCGATGCGACTTTTGTCATTGGGAACCCACTCAGCCAAGACAGCGACTTCAGCGTCGGACTCCAGCCCGGCGATTTGACCAAGTCCATGGCCCTGCCTTGGCAGGCCGATTTCAACGAGTGTACGATCAATCCAAATAACATCACCTACGCCGATTGGAATGAAATCAATCCCGGCAGCGAAAACGACCAGCGTCTTGAGCGTGAAGAAAAAACTTGGGACACCTTGTGGTGGCCTGCCCACAGGCCGTTACAATCGAAGGAACTGGTCGGATTCGATGAGAATGGGAATCCCAAAACCCAATGGACCACTTGGAGCCGGGGCATTCAGCAAACCAATGCCGGCGATTTCAAAATGGTCAGCGAATGGTGGAAGCTTGGCTTCATTATCCGTAACCCGTATCTACCGCCCGACAGTGCGGCCAAGCCATCAGCTTCGACCGATTTGCCTGATGACCGCTATTACAGCGTGGAACGGGCGGGCATGGAGGGCTTGGTTGCCCCCAATCCACTCACCACAGCGATCATGAACCCCGAGCCACCCGCAAAAGAAGGAGAATGCCCATGAGTGACAACCCATTTACCGGCAAATGGATTTATCGCAGCCTGTTGAACGATCCCGGCATCAACAAGGGGTTCAACGACCTCGAATTTGGCCGGGGCACCATCGAGATTTATGAAGATGCCACGCAATTACTTGCCGGAGTCATCGGCGGGCCGGGTTGGTCGTTGAAGCTAAAAGGTTCGCGCGAATACGGCACACCCATGCGGGTGCGTTTTCAGGGTGTCGGCCTCGTCAGCGGCGAGCAATGGATTTACGATTACGAAGGCTACTTGGTCAACCACTGGCCCAATGGTGTCCAGCAGCGACCGGCCATTGTCGGTTCGGTCATCCGCACGATTCCACATTCGGGAGGAACACCGGGCAGTGCGTCCCCGGCGGGAGTGGTCGCATCATTCTACGCAGTCAAAGCCGAATAAGCTCCGCATTTGATGTTTTTATCGCCGGCGCCGGGCCGGCTGGTGCAGCGACGGCGATTTCGCTCAGCGCCGTCGCGCCTGGGCTGAGTGTCTGTCTTGCCGACGCGGGACGGGGCGATTCGTTCCGCGTCGGCGAATCCGTGCCACCGATCATTGAACGCTTCCTCGACCACCTCGGCGTTTGGGAACCTTTCCTGCGGGATGGCCATTGCCCATCCTTTCGCACGGCGAGCGCCTGGGGCGGGCCTGAACTCATCAGCAACGAATTTATCCTTGATGTCCACAACACCGGCTGGCGTTTGGATCGGATCCGATTCGATTCCATGCTGGCGGCGGAAGCCAAAAACCGGGGGGTGACGCCGCTGCCTTCCAAGGTTCGCACCGCCCGCTATGACGGTGAAAAATGGAGTGTTGACTGCGGCGAAGCGGGCATGCACACGGCACGCTGTGTCGTTGATGCCACCGGGCGCACTACCCTGCTGGCGAGGCTGGCGGGGATGAAACCAATCAACCATGACCGCTTGGTCGCCAGTGCGGTTTTCTTTGAAGATTCGGCAAACCCAGAAGCGCCGGGTGCCGATGCGGTGTTGATTGAATCGTTTCGCGACGGCTGGTGGTATACGGCGGCAACCCCAGGCGGTCACAGGGTCGCCGCCTTGCTGACCGATACCGACATTGCGCGCCGTGTGCGGGCGAACCGTTTGGATGCATGGATGGGATGTCTGGCCGAAACCGAACATGTCCGAACCATCATCGGCGGGAGTCGTCCACTCGCCCCGCCCAAGCTTTGGCCGGCGGGCTCCCGTTTTCTCCAAGGCAGCGCCCAGCCTGGCCTGATTGCCGTGGGGGATGCAGTATCCGGCTTTGACCCCCTATCATCGCAAGGCATCATCAAGGCGCTGCGCTCTTCCATTTTTGCTTCCTATGCGCTGGCAGACTGGCTGTTGCGTTCGGACGACAGCGGCTTTGCCCGCTACCATGCCCTGATGCAACGCGAGTTTGCCTCCTACAGTGTCACTTTGCGCGACTACTACCGGCAGGAACAGCGTTGGTCCGATTCACCCTTTTGGCATCGGCGGCATATTGGGTTTGAATTTCGGAAAAGTTGATGCTTATGCGACTTCGTCAATGCTTCGCCGGTGTTTGCGCTGGTTTCCAAGCACCAGCTTGGGAACCCGCCAGGGGAAGCTCTAGCTTCCCAGACCGACAGGAAGCCGGAACTTCCACAACCACAGTCCCAAGCAGCAGCTTGGATCGGGTTCGCCGTCTTCAGCAACAGCCGCATTAACTCCAAACCCCAGGGACAGTGCCGGCAGCCATATTATTTTCATTGCCTTGTCCCCCCAACGATTTAAAACAAATCCTGCAAACTTTGCGCTGTCCATAACCTGTTTAAAACCTGATTAAGCTGCTCTTCACTCAGCAAATTAATTTTTTCCCTTTGTTCGGCAGTTAATACACCAAACCGACTTTTTAATAACAAAGTCAACGTTTCTATTTTGCCCTCGATTTTGCCCTCAATCTTTCCCTCAATTATGCCTTCAATTTTTCCCTTCGCCAGCCCTTCTATAATGCCTTCTTCAAAAGACGTGTCCATGACATTTTTTACCTCCCAATATTCCAATAAGCTTTTTTGATAATCATCGGCTTGCTTAGGCTTTAAATGAGCAAGTTCGGCAATTTCAAAGCCCTTTTGAAAAATAGGCTCATTTAATATGGCGGGGATATGGTCAAAATTCTCTAGGTTTTTCAAAAAATAAATCCATTTATCAAAATGCGTTTCCAGTTCATGTTCCTGTTTGGTGAATAACGGCATTTGCAAAAATTTAAAATGCAGCTTGTCATAAAAAATATCGCCATCTTGGTCTTTTAAACTGACATCACGCCTGAATTTTGCTGCTTCCTCTTTTTCATCATAAATAAAATCTAAAATGGCAACGAAATAAATCGGCATGAGCTTAAAATTCCACCCGCCTTTTTTAGCCTGCTCTTTAATGGGAAAGGTTGAATAAAATAAAGAGCGGTCTTTAAAAAATTTTACTTTAGCTTTTTGCATCTCAACAATAAAGCGTTCACCGTCGGGATTTTGGCAATAAATATCAAATATGGCTTTGCGCTCCTTTGGCGTACTTTGGGTTTTTTCTGGATTTTTAAAACTTAAGCTTGCGACTTGATGGTGAGGGGGTAATAATTGATTTAAGAAATCCATTAATAAATCTTTGCTCCCCTCTTCACCAAATAGTTTTTTAAAGCCAAAATCCGTATAGGGATTAATATATTTTGTGGTCATGGACACCTCATGGTAAAAATTTTACTAAAGGCTGATAGGGTAGGTTGTGCTTACTTACCTTTCGACATTCAATGGTAGCCATGGCATCCTGAAGGGCGCTCTACATTTTGGGGGTATTTTTCGGAAATCACCTTATGCGATTTCGTCAATGCTTCGCCGGTGTTGCCGGTGTTTGGGTAGGCTTTGTCACCGTTTTCTGGACCACGCTGTCGATCTGGTTGTTGCGCAAATAAGTGCGGACCTTGTCCGTGTCGGCCAGGCTTTTGAATGGGCCGATTTTCACCCGGTTCCAGGCGACGTTTTCAATCTTGACATTTTCAATGTGGGACTTGATCTTGAGTTCTGACAGTCGCGACTTCAAGTTTGCCGCATCCTGGGGGTTGGCAAACGAACCCACTTGCAGCAAATACTGCGCTGCAGAGGGCCTCTTGCTCAAACTTTCCTGATTCTTGAGGTTCTTAATCTCGCTTTCAGGGATGATCGCTTCCTTTTCCGGTAAAATCTTGTAAAAAGTGAACCTGGGTTCCGGTGCTTTGACCGCGCCTGGGTTTGCTTCCTGCCCCGGTTTCTGGTTTTCTTTGGTTTGTGGTTTGGCGGGTTTTGACACTCCCGGCTTGTCGGGCAAAGTCACAGGGTTTGCTTTGACTTGTGCAGGGGGGGTCTCCGGTTGCACGGCGGCTTTGGTTTCTTCTTGGTGGCGGGACATGGCCCAGCCGCCCACGGCGGAGATGATGACCACGAGCACGGCAAGGAATACCCAAAGGCCCGTGCGGCTCTTCTTCTCTTCGAAGCGGTATCGATTATCGGGAAAACGGTTTTTATAGTCCATGGAATGAGCTACATCGATTCAGGGGCGCTGACATCCAGCAGACGCAGGCCGTTAAGCAGCACCTGCCGCACGGCGGCGATAAGGTTGAGACGGGCATCGCGAAGCCCCGCGTCTTCCACTAGGAATTGGTGGGCATTGTAATAGGCGTGAAGTTCGGCGGCCAGTTCTCTGAGATAGTGTACCAGATGATGAGGCGCATGTTGCAGGGCCGAACTTTCCACCACTTCAGGATAACGCGACAGCGTCGTCAAAAGCGCGGTTTCATGGGCTTCAACCAATCGTTCGAGGTGGTTCAAGCCCCGCACCACATCGCGCGGCAGCCCTTTTTCGTCCAACTGGCGAAAAACGCTACAAATGCGGGCATGGGCATATTGAACGTAATACACCGGATTTTCATTGGTTTTCGAGGTGGCCAGACGCAGGTCGAAATCCATGTGCTGATCCGATTTGCGCAGTGCATAAAAGAACCGCGCCGCGTCCTTGCCAACCTCGTTGCGCAGTTGCCGCAAAGTGACAAATTCGCCGGAACGGGTGGACATCTGCACTTTTTCCTCGCCCCGGAAGAGCACGGCAAATTGCACCAACAGCACGTCCAATTTGGACGGGTCGCCCCCCAGTGCTGCAATGGCGGCCTTGACGCGAGGGATGTAACCGTGATGGTCTGCCCCCCAGATGTTGATCAATTGGTCGAAACCCCGGTCCAACTTATCCATGTGGTAGGCGATGTCCGAGGCAAAATAGGTCGTCTGGCCGTTTTCGCGCACCACCACGCGGTCTTTCTCGTCGCCCAATTGGCTGGATGCGAACCAGACGGCCCCGTCTTTTTCATACAAATGCCCGCTGGCGCGCAATGTGTCCAAGGCCCGCTCCACCGCCTTCGATTCGGCCAGACTGCGTTCGGAAAACCATTCCTGATATTCCACGCCGAACTCGCCCAAATCCTTGCGAATGTCGTCGAGAATGCTATGCAGGCCCGCGTCGAACACACACCGGTAGCCCTCCGGCCCCAACAGTCCCTTGGCGCGGGCGACCACGGCATCAATATGGATTTCCTTGTCGCCGCCCTGCGGTTCGTCAGGCGGCAAGCCTTCCATGACCTTCGCAGCGGGGTGGAGATAATCCGAACAGGCTTGTTTCAGCAAAGCTTGGGCGATGTCGCGGACATATTCGCCGCGATAGCCGTTGCTGGGGAAGGGCAGCACTTCGCCGCATTCCTCCAAATAACGCAACCAGACGCTGGCGGCCAGTATATCCATCTGCCTGCCCGCATCGTTGACATAATATTCCCTATGCACTTTGAACCCCACCGCCGCCAGCAGGTTGGCCACTGCCGAACCGTAAGCCGCACCGCGCCCGTGGCCCACATGCAAAGGGCCGGTCGGGTTGGCGGAGACATATTCCACCATCACGCTACGGCCGGCGCCGGCTTCGCTCAAGCCAAATTCGCGGCCGTCTTCGAGGATTTGCCGTACGCTGCGAAATTGCGCCTTGGGATCGATGAAGAAATTGATGAAGCCAGGCCCGGCGATCTCGGTTTTCACCAAGGCAGGATGGCCGGGCAGTGCGCCGATGATCTTTTCCGCCAATTGGCGGGGGTTGGCCCGCGCAGCCTTGGCGAGGGTCATGGCCAGGTTAGTGGCGTAATCGCCGTGGCGCACCTCGTGGGTGCGCTCCACCATGACATCGACCTTCACGTCGGCAGCCAAGTCGCCTTGGGCCTTCAGCGTGTCGATGGCGGATTGAAGCAGATATTCCAAGCGTTTTTTCATTATTTATGAAGTTGTGGCGATAGTGAGGGGCGGCAATGGGATATTATCCTAAAAACCAGTGCTTGCTGGCAATTGAACACTTTATTTTCTTACAGGGCATACCCATGGCAGAAACAGATTCCCTCATCCAAAACGACAACGAAACCGAAACCGCATTCGATCTCATCGCCAAAGCTTTGGAAATCAAGGGTTATATTGTCCTTGCCGACGGCTTGCCCATTAAACTCGGCGAGGCATTGCACCGGCGGATTCTCAGTTTTAGCGGCGAATTCAAGCGGGCGGGCATAGGCCGGGGGCAGGCGCTCACTCAGGATGATTCGATCCGCACCGATTGCCTACGCTGGCTGCGCCCGGACAACCTAGCGGAGACGGGCTATCTTGCCTGGATGGAGCAGTTGCGCCTGGCTTTGAACCGCCGGTTATTCCTCGGCCTGTTTGACTACGAATCCCATTTTGCCGTCTACGAGGCAGGGGGCTGTTACCGCAAACATCTGGATGCCTTCCAGGGCGAAACCAACCGAGTGCTGTCCACGGTGTATTATCTAAACCCCCACTGGCTGCCAAGCCATTGCGGCGAACTCCTGATCCATGCCCCGACGGGCGGCACCCTGTTGCAAAGCGTCGCCCCGGCTTTTGGCACGATGGCGATTTTCCTCAGCGCCCTATTCCCCCATGAAGTCGCCGTCACCCGGCGCAAGCGTTACAGCATCGCCGGATGGTTTCGGGGGAGGTAAAGCTTGCTTTGCCAGTCAAAGCAAGCCTTTTGCTGGAACTCCCCATCCTTTTAATCACTTTTCATAGGTTAACCATGACCGCAACTGCAACGAAAATCTGGATCCCGTTATTATGCGCTGCTTGCCTAGGCACGGTGACGGCATGCGCAAGTGCGGACGGGCCGCCCGTGGAGATCGGCCCGTTCCGCCCCTGATTACAAGGGCGGCACGGCGGAGTCGAGGGCAATGCGGGATTTGCTGCGGCAGGCCATGGAGGCGGAACGCTTTGCCGTGCATCCGCGTGAATGGTGGCATTTCGATTGCGCTGGCTGGCAGGAATACGCCATCATGAATGTGCCATTTTCGGAAATACCACCGCTCAGGGATGACGTGCCTTAACTAAGGTGATTCCTGAGAAAGAACATCCCATCAAGAATCTGATCCGTAGGCAAATATAGAGTCCACGAAAGACACGAAAAGCACGAACAAAAGCAAGATTCGTTCGTGCCTTTCGTGTTTTTCGTGGACGATTCTTTTGGTGGGTTCATTATTGGA
>CAIODU010000158.1 GCA_903857165.1 uncultured Methylococcaceae bacterium
CCGCCCCTGGCCAAATTTAATGGCGAGTTCGGCATCATCGAATGGAAAGAGGGAGGCGTATTGCCAGTCACCCTGCGCAATCTGGAAGCTGCCGTGGCGGCAAAGCGCTCGTTGCCCGGACAGGAAGGCATTCCCGGCAAACTGCAAAGGCTGGGACAAAACGACCAAATCATCGCCGCATGGCTGCGCAAAGTTGACAGTGCCGGTGACGAACGCTATGAAGAACTCCCAAAGGCAAAAGAGGAGGACGAAACCCGGTTTCGCAACCTCACCGGAACCGAATCGGTATTTGGAAGCAAGGAAAAAACCGAATCCTTCGACTTGCCCAAACCGGAAGGGGCGAAGGCTTTCGAAGTGGTGGGCATCCCGCTGAAACAGCCTGGGTTTTACGTGGTGGAACTGGCCAGCCCGCGCCTCGGCGTTGCCCTGCTTGGCGAGGACCGGCCCCGTTACGTCGCCACTTCCGCCCTGGTCACCAACATGTCCGTGCATTTCAAATGGGGGAGGGAGTCCTCGATGGCTTGGGTGACCACGCTGGATCAAGCCAAACCCGTCGCCGATGCAGAGGTTCGCGTCAGTGACTTCTGCACCGGTGCCGAATTTTGGCGGGGACGGACTGGCGCGGACGGAACGGCAAAAATTAGCGGCACTGGGGTATTGCCCGCAATGGATTCCAGTAATAATTGTCACGACGGGGCATCTTCACATCCACTGTTCGTCAGCGCCCGCGCGGGCGAGGACATGAGTTTCGTGGCATCCGGCTGGAGCAAAGGCATCACCCCTTATGACTTCCAACTGACCGTTGGCGACGAGAGCGAGACTAAACTGGCCCACACGGTCTTTGACCGCAGCTTGTTCCGCGCCGGGGAAACGGTCTCGATGAAACTGTTCCTGCGCCGACGCACCGCCGAAGGCTTTGCCGCTTACGGTGAAGACCTGCCCGACACGATGGAAATCCGCCATGCGGGTAGCGATGAGAAATACACCCTGCCAGTGAGCTTTGACGGCAAGGGCATAAGCGAGGCAAGCTGGAACATCCCCAAGGAGGCAAAACTCGGCGTCTACGATGTTTCGCTACGCAAAGGTGAGGACTATGTCGCCAACACGGGTGCCTTCCGAGTCGAGCAGTTCCGTATTCCAACCATGAAAGCGGCGATACAGCCTGCCGCCGACTATCTGGTGCATGCCAAAGAGGCCAAGGTCGATTTATTCGTCAATTATTTGTCCGGCGGCGGGGCATCCCTATTGCCGGTCAAACTGCGTAGCCAAATCCGCTCCCGCGAGATGAATTTCCCAGACTACGATGATTTTCAATTTGGCGGCAACGACGTGAAGGAAGGCAGCGTCGAAAACAACGGACAAGCGGACGAAGGGGAAACCGGGGAAAGCTCGCCCGCCCAAGTCCTTCTGTTGAGCCTTGACAAAGCCGGGGCGGCGCGGACAAACATTCCCTTACCCGCCGTGGAAACCCCCAAGGAATTGCTGGCCGAACTGGAATACCAAGATGCCAACGGCCAATTATTATCCGTTTCGCGCACCATCCCCTTATTGCCTTCCAACGTGGCCTTGGGCATCAAGCAAGACGGCTGGTTCGCCAATAAAGACCAGCTACGCTTTAAAGTCGTCGCCTTGGACCCTAGTGGCAAACCCCTGAAGAACCAAGATATCAAGGTGGAATTGTTCAAAAAAACCACCTATTCCTACCGCAAACGTCTGATTGGAGGTTTTTACGATTACGAAGACAATAGCGAATACAAGAAACTGGACAAAACCTGCGCGGACAGCACCAACCAAGAAGGCATCATTGCCTGCGACTTAAAACCTGAACTTTCGGGCGACATAATCCTCCGCGCCACCGCCAAAGACGGCGACGGCAACATCGCGCTGTCCACCAAAGAAGTCTGGGTGACGGGCGGCGAAGACTTTTGGTTCGACAACGGCCCCAGCGACCGCATGGATGTGTTGCCGGAGAAGAAAGCCTGGGAATCCGGCCAGACTGCGCGTTTGCAAGTGCGCTCGCCCTTCCGCGAGGCCACCGCCCTGGTGACTGTGGAAAGGGAAGGTGTGCTGGATGCCTATGTTTTACCCATTTCCGGCAAAGAACCGGTGGTCGAAGTGCCGATCAAGCCCAATTACGCGCCGAATGTGTATGTTTCCGTGCTAGCCGTGCGCGGGCGGGCTAGGGACAACTTCGCTTGGTTCAGGGAATTGGCGAACAAGATGGGGTTCAAACTGGAGGACAAATCCATCACGTCCCTAGTGGACTTGAACAAACCCGCCTTCCGCTTGGGCATCGCACAACTGGACGTAGGCTGGACACCCGACCGCTTGAACGTCAAGGTTCAACCGGATCGGGAAGTCTACAAAGTGCGCGACAAGTCCGTCGTCAAAGTGAAAGTGGAACGGGCCGACGGCGGGCCGTTGCCGCAAGATGCGGAATTCGCCTTGGCCGCCGTGGACGAGGGTTTGCTGGAACTTAAGCCCAACACGTCATGGAAACTGCTGGATGCGATGATGGGCAAGCGTGGCATCGAGGTTTTCACCAGTACGGCGCAGATGCAAGTGGTGGGCAAACGCCACTACGGGCGCAAGGCCATACCCCATGGCGGCGGTGGCGGAAGGCAAAATGCGCGCGAGTTGTTCGACACGCTGCTGCTGTGGCGCGGGCGCGTCCCGGTCAACGCCCAAGGCGAGGCGGACATCGAAGTGCCGCTCAACGACTCGCTGACCGCGTTCCGTCTAACCGCCGTGGCCGACGCAGGCATGGGTTTTTTCGGCACCGGCGACGCGACCATCCGTTCCACCCAAGACATCATGCTGCACTCGGGCCTGCCGCCCTTGGTGCGTGAGAACGACGCATTCAAGGCCGTGTTCACGCTACGCAACGCATCCAATCGCAAGTTGACCTTGACCGCCAAGGCCAAATGGTCGGCAAGCTTGCCAGCCAGTGGCAAACCGAGAACACCCCCCTCCCCCGCCGAAGATGCGAATAAGCCACCGGCATCTTCGACCAATCCACCCGTCGCAACCGCCACGCCCGTGCCGCCGCCCATCGCTTGGAATGAACTTCCACCCATTCAGGCCGAACTGGAACCCGGCGAGGCAAAGGAACTGGCGTGGGACATGGGTGTTCCGGCGGACACGTCCAAACTGGCATGGGAAGTCAGCGTCGAAGCCAGCGACGGGTCGGCCCGCGACCAGATCAAATTGACCCAGGATGTGATCCCGGTTTGGCCGGTGCGGGTTTACCAAGCCACCTTGGCTCAAATCGACAAACCATTGGATATGAGCGTTGAACGCCCGGCCGGGGCGATCCCTGGGCGTGGTGGTTTGCGCGTTTCTTTGCGCGCCAAATTGGGCGATGGCTTGGGGGGCGTGCTCGACTACATGGGCCGCTATCCCTATTCCTGCATGGAGCAGCGCATTTCCAAAGCCATTGCCCTGCGGAACAAGGCGATGTGGGAGGCCAATATGAGCGCCCTGCCCGCTTTCATCGACGATGACGGGTTGCTCAAATATTTTGCCACAAGCTCGCTCCACGGCAGCGATGTGCTGACTTCTTATGCGCTGTCCATCGCCCATGAAGCCGGCTGGACGATACCGGAAGAATCCTTGAAACGCCTACAGGACGGGCTTAAGGATTTCATCGCAGGCAAAATCAAACGCAGTTTTTCGCTAGCCACCGCCGATCTGGCGATCCGCAAGCTGGCCGCCATTGAAGCGCTCTCCCGTTATGGGCTCGCCACCCCGGAGATGCTAAGTTCGATCACTATTGACCCGATTCTCTGGCCCACTTCGGCAGTATTGGATTGGTTCGACATTCTCAAGCGGGTGGCGACAATCCCGCAGCGGGACAGCCAGTTGGAACAGGCCGGGCAAATCATCCGTTCCCGCTTAAACCTGCAAGGCACGGCCATGGGCTTCTCCACCGAAGACAATGACCGGCTCTGGTGGTTGATGGTCTCCATTGACGAAAACGCCGTTCGCACCCTGTTAGGACTGCTCGACCAGCCGCAATGGCGGGCCGACATTCCAAGGCTGGCAACCGGGGCATTGCGCAGACAACATCGCGGTCACTGGGACACCACCCCCGCCAATGCCTGGGGGACGCTGGCCATGGAGAAATTCAGCGAGTCTTTCGAGTCCGTACCCGTGTCCGGTTACACCGAGGCCGAACTGGCCGGCGTGAAGAAAGGCACGCAATGGACCGAAGCCACCAAGCAATTGGCACTGAACTTCCCTTGGGGTGACGGACTCGAAAATCTGACGGTAAAACACACCGGACTAGGCAAGCCCTGGGCGATCATCCAAAGCCGTGCCGCCCTGCCGCTGACCCAGCCTTTGTTCACCGGATACAGCATCAAACGCAGTGTCAATCCGGTCGAGCAAAAACAGGCGGGGGTCTGGGGCAAGGGCGACGTGGCGCGGATCAAACTGGAGATGGATGCCCAAGCCGACATGATGTGGGTGGTGGTCGATGATCCGGTCCCGGCAGGCGCGACCATCCTAGGTTCTGGCTTAGGCGGGGATTCGCAACTACTGGCCGGGGGTGAAAAGCGCGAGGGTTGGGTCAGGCCCGCCTACGAGGAACGCCGCTTCGAAGCCTTCCGGGCTTACTACGAATATGTACCCAAGGGCAA
>CAIODU010000159.1 GCA_903857165.1 uncultured Methylococcaceae bacterium
CTTCGCCTTGCTGGCCAGTGTCATCGACACCTGCCGCCGGCGCGGCCATTCCCCCTGGGAATACTTGCAAACCGCCATAACCCGTCGGCGTCAGGGATTGGCTCTCTTGCCGTTGCCGGCGTAAGGGGGTGAACGCTTACTGCGGATCTAATTTGACTAGGAAGGTTTGCGTACACCCCGCCATCAAAAAAGCCGATAGGCAAAGAAGTAGTGTCTTATATCTCATGTTAATTCCTTGACGCTTTTGGTATTGAAAAGGATAGCCCGTCAGCTAATCCGCTTAATGGTTATTAATGGTTCACGGGTAGCATCATACCATTTAAAAAATATTTTGTAAAAAAAGCAGGGGTTGACGAGGTTGAGCAACCGTTACCTTCACCGGCAATGCAAACAAATCACCGTATTGGGCCCCGTCACGACATTGACCTCACGCGGGCCTAAGCCCATTTTTGAAGGGGCTATCACACCGTTGTTGATGCCTAAGTTCAACCCTTGGCCGAATGGCGGCTGCACATTTTGGAACACGGCGGCATGGTCCACCGGCGGTTGGTTGGTCGCGTAGGCTTGGGCGATGACCCGGTTGATCTTGGCTTGTGCGCCGGGGTCGGCGTGGTTGCGCTCGTTAAAACCATCGGCTTGCGCGGCAGTTGAAAATGCTATTATGCAGGTCAGTAATATCAAGGTTTTCATGGATGTTGCTCCGTGCAGTGGGTGGCATGGCCGGGTATGTCAATGGTCGCTTTGGCGTTGCGGCCAACGGCAAATTTTAGGATGTTGCCGACGTTCACATTGACTTTGGAACAGCCTTTGCCGTTGGATGGTAACCCGCCTAGGTTGATCTGAGAGGTGGCGTTGTCTCCCACTGCAACGGAGGTGACATCGCCAGTACTCACCCGCACTTTGACATCGCCGTTATCGGCAAATGCGACGGCAGGGGCGGCAAGCCCGAGCAGGCTTGCAAATATCAGAATTTTAATCGAATAATGATTCATGAATGGGTTCCTCGTTTGACTGGGTTGGGCGGCACTCGCAAGTGCCGCAATCCCCTTTTGACAGGACTATTGGTTGGACATGATGCCGCCATTGTTGATGTACGAGGACACGTTCTTACCCAAGGCAACCGCTGTGTTAGGACCCGTATTGACGTTTACCTTGTAATCACGGCCGATGTTGACGTTGGTGTCCTTCACCATCATGCCGCCGTTGTTGATCGCGGCATGGGCGTTTTCACCGAGTGCAACCGAGGTGTTCGGGCCAGTCTTGACATCCACGGCGTAGTCGCGGCCCACTTTGATGTCAAAGCCTTCGCCGATGGCAAATGCCGGGGCGGACAGGAACAGGGAAACAGCGATCAGGATGGCTTTTTGAGTGGTGTTCATGATATCTCTCCAATGGGTTAAGGGTTTGAGTATTGGGGGCGTTGTCCCCCGCGAGGCTAAGTTCGGGATAAAATCAGCACTGATTTTGCGTGGAGGGCGAATTTTTTTATTTTTTTCTTCAGCATGGTTTTATCCCGAATTTCTGCGATAAAACCCGAGCATCCATCCTTGGTTGCATCCACACTATTCATTGGTTCCACTGCTTCGCTATATAAAAGGAAAACACCATGGCAAACCTCAAGACCTTTCTGGCCAGTCTGGCGGCGACACTGGTGCTGTCGGGCTGCATGTCCGCACCGCACAAAGCGTACACTGTTAACCAAGCGCACACCGCGCCTGTGCGCAACCTGACCAATATGGATTTGGCCTTAAGCTGCCTAGATCGCTTGTTAGTGGAATACCGGGTGCAGCCGGTTTACCTGACCTCCACCGGCTTGCCCAACCGGGCGGGCGACAAAGTCGGCCTGTCCAGCGGCATGGACATGCTTAAGACTAGCATCGGACAGTTGTCACAGAGCGATGTGTTCCATTTTGTCGATTTGTCCTCGCTGGCAATGGGCCAATACGGCGGCAATGCCAACGAGAGCGGCTCGCGCCCGATTGAAGCTGTCACCATCGACACCTGGATCAAATTCTTGAATGCCTACACCAACTCAGCCGAATTCAAATACCCCGGCTACATCATTTCCGGCTCGATTTCCCAAAATGACAACAACGTCCTCTCCGACCAAACGGGCGGTAGCCTGGGCAGCGAACAAATCGGCACCCTAGGAGCGAACCAAGACCAGATGGTCTCGGTTATCACGGTGGATATGCAGGTGCTGGACTCGCGGGGGCTGCAAGTCCTCAATGGGCTGACGACGAAAAACTCGCTGGCCTTGGCTAAGAACGGCATCGGCGCGGATTTAAGCGGGCGGGTGAAAACCATCGGCGGCTACTTCAATGTCTCTTACGACCGCAGCGAGGGCATGCATCAAGGTGTCCGCGACCTGATCGAACTCGGTACAATTGAACTGCTCGGCAAGTTGGCGAAAGTGCCTTACCAGCGCTGCTTGCAAGCCGAAGCCTCCGCGCCGGGCGCGTTGCAGACCGATCAAGACCGTTTTGAAGACCTGTCCGAAGACCAGCGCGTCCGCTTCGTGCAACAGCGCCTCGCCGCACTGTCCGATCCTGCTGATTTTGAACGCAAGGCCTATTACAACGGCCCGGCCAACGGCACACTGGACAGCGCGACCCGTGATGCCATCGCCATCTACCGCCGCCAAGCCGGCTTGATCGCCAATGCCGAAATCGACCTTGATTTGTACCGCAGCCTCGTCCATGCACCCATTGCCGCGCCCGCATTCTCGCCTGTCGCAGCCGCCCAACCCGTGCCGGTGCAGAGCCAGCCGACACCCGCCACCAAACCCCAACTCCGCTTTTCCAGCCCCGACGGCCAGCCCTTTGGGGCGAGTGCACGTTTCCGCGTCGGCACGTTGTTGCGCTTTGGTCTCAGCGCGGATCGCCAGGTTCACGCGCATTGCTTCCAGCGCAACCAAAACCAGGAGGTTTTCCGCATCTTCCCCACCGCCGACCAACCTAGCGACAGGCTTGGCCCGGACCGGGCGGAACTCATCCCCGCCCCGGATTCCCCGGTGCAGATCAGCCTCGACACCCGCAGTGCCGAGGAAATCGGCTGCATCAGCGCCGTCGGCCCGCTACGCGCCGGGGTCGCGCTGCCGCTGCAAACCTTGGGGTTCGCACCACTGCCGGGGGTGCATTCATTGCAAGCGGTGTTCGAGCAATACCAGCACGCGCAAGGCGGCGAAAAGCTCGGGTTCGATGTGCTACAGTTCCGCACTGAATGATTGCGATCAAACTTGAATCACAAAGGGGGTAAAGATGAAACGGTGGAAGATGCGCCAACTGGTTTTGGGCTTGGTGTTGGCAATCGGGTGGATGGGCGTGGCCGATGCCGACCCGCGCATCGCGCTGGTGATCGGCAATGGCGCTTACCCGGAAAGCCCGTTGAGCAATGCGCTGAACGACTCCAAGGGCATGAAAACCGCGCTGGTAAAGCTCGGTTTCCAAGTGATTTACTTGGAAAATGCCGATTTGCTGCAAATGAACCGGGCCACCGACGAGTTCATCGGTCGCTTGGAGACGGACAGCGAAGGCTTGTTTTACTTCTCCGGCCATGGATCGCAAGCCGAAGGCTCGAATTATCTTGTCCCGTTACAAGCCGAAATCCGCGACGAGGTGGAGTTGCAGCACCGCGCCTTTGATGTCGGTCTTGTGCTAGACAAAATGCGCAAGCGCGGCAACCGGCTGAACCTTGTCATCCTCGATGCCTGCCGCGACAACCCGTTCAAGGGCTTCAAAGCCGTCATCGGCGGGTTGGCCGGCATGTCCGGGCCGGAGGGTACGCTGATTGCTTTTGCCAGCGCCCCCAACACCCCGGCCCTGAACAACAGAAGCGGAAACAACAGCCTATTCACCAAGCACTTGCTGCTGCACATCGCCGAACCGGGGCTGAAAATCGAAGATTTGCTGAAAAAAGTGCGCCTAGGCGTAAAAAGCGACAGCCCCAACCCGAACCGTCCGCAAACCCCGTGGGAAAACGGATCATTATTGGGGGATTTTTGCTTTGCCGGCTGTGCGGATAGGGCGGAGTCGCAAGCCGAGGTGGAATTGCGGGTGGCTAAGGAACGCATCCGGCAATTGGAACATGAACGCCGAGACCAAGCTACACAGCCGTCGATTGGCGGGGAGCGTGGAAACGATCAGATTGCGGTAGAAGAAGTAGGCCGGAATAAGCCCACCCCGGCGGGCGTTTCCGGCAAGCTGAGCGGACAAATGCCGGAAACGGTCGTTGCACGACCTTATTCCGGCCTACAACCCAAAACCGAGTCGGTCTATGGGATTGAAATGGTCAAAATCCCTGGCGGCACGTTCCAAATGGGCTGCGGGCCGAAGGATGGGGAGTGTGAGACGGACGAAAAGCCGCGCCATCGTGTCACCGTCCCGGCGTTTGCAATGGCTAAGACCGAAATCACTCAAGGCCAGTGGAAAGCAGTGATGGGTTCCGCACCACCTGAATTGCATAACAAAACCTGCGGGGACGACTGCCCGGTGGAAAGCGTGTCATGGAACGAGGTGCAAGCGTTCATCAAGACCCTGAACCAACAGACCGGCGGGCATTACCGGCTGCCTAGCGAGGCGGAATGGGAATACGCCTGTCGGGCCGGACAGGACACACTCTATTGCGGCGGCGATGACGTGGACGCGGTGGCGTGGTATTACGGCAATTCCGGCTTTAAAACCCATCAAGTCGCCGGCAAGAAGCCCAATGACTTCGGACTCTACGACATGAGCGGCAATGTCTGGGAATGGGTGCAGGATTGTTATCATGACCGCTATCAGGGTGCGCCGGGAGATGGCAGTGCTTGGGATGGTGGCGCGAATTGTGCTAGTGGATGGCGGGTGTTGCGCGGCGGCGCGTTCCACTACGATCACGAGTTCGTCCGCTGCGCCTCCCGGTACGACCCCGATCCCGACTACCGCGGCAGCTCCAGCGGGTTTCGTGTGGTGGTGTCCCCATGGTAGTCTCTGTTCTCTGGCTCTTCTCTGATCTCTGGCAATTTTCTCTGCTCTTCTCTGTTTTTTAGCCTCGCAGCGGCTCGCGATTTTTTTTTGGGGTAGGGCGGCATTCCCATGGCTTCGCTCAACCTCAAGCCAATCCGGCAGTTGGCTGACTGTAGGGGCGAATTTATTCGCCCATTTTAAATCAAATCAAATCAAATCAATTCAAGATGTTATGACCACGATTCCTAAGAAATGAATTATCTTGCCCGGTAGCTTACGCACTTGTAACGCCCCTCATACTGCGAACCCGCTTCAATGCTCAAGGATTCCGTCGCCGAACCGCAGCGCGAAACGATGGGTGCTTTATAGTTGCCTTCGGGTAAATTGATGGAAGTGGTCCCTTGGCGCACAGAATGGGACTTGCCGCCTTCCTTGACACCAAAGGTTCGTGCACTAGGGCCTTGCAAATAAAACCCCAATTGGCAACTAGTTTCGTTATTCACGGTTAGGGTTGCCGGGTAGCCCGTCTCACGCGGGGGTAGCTGGATGGGGTTGAGCTTGGCCCTGGATGGTGGCGAGGCGTTATGGGGGTGGCTATCCATGCTATCCAGTACATTTTTTACTTGGTCAGCAAGGCGTTGCGGGTGACGTCCAAGGCTCTTTCAGGATCGTCCCGGCAAGCGTCCAAAATGACAATGTAGAGTTTTGTCGGGCTTTTTGCCATTCGCTCGAAGATGTCTTGGGTGCTTAACTCGACTTTGGCCTTTTTTTGAGGCAGAGAGATCGTTCTCGTAGCACAATACCCGACTGTTGATGGCTTACGAGAGATGACAGACATTGCTGATGCTTCCCGATGTGGCGTTGATGGTTTTGAGTTCCTTCGCGCC
>CAIODU010000160.1 GCA_903857165.1 uncultured Methylococcaceae bacterium
CGACGGAGAGAATGTCGGCATGGGGATGCCGACCTACCCGCCCAAGCCGCGCTTCCAGCCCTATGAGGTTTTCCACGACGATCTGCCAAACCAAGGCGGCGAAGCGGATGAAGGCCCGGCGATGGTCTACCTGCCCGGCGGCACTTTCCTGATGGGCGACGAAAAAGACAGAGACAGTGAAAAGCCCGTCCATGCCGTCAGGCTTGACGCCTTCGCCATGGGCCGCACCCCGGTGACGTGGGGCGAATATCGGCGCTTCTGCGAGGACACCCAAGGGCATTGGCCGGAATGGCTGGAGCAAGGCAGCCAGTATCACCTGGAAACCGGCAAGGAGGATCATTACCGCCGACCGGGGGTCAGCCGCGAAGGGTTGGATTTACCGGTGGTCGGCATTTCTTGGGAGAATGCCCGTGCCTACTGCCTATGGCTGAGCGAACAGACCGGCGAGCCCTACGCACTGCCCACCGAGGCGCAGTGGGAGTATGCCTGCCGGGCAGGGAATGAAGGGCGGTGGTGCTTCGGCGACGATGAAAAGCAATTGGCCGAGTATGCGTGGTTCAGCGGCAATGCCGGGGGCAAGCTGCACCCGGTCATGGGCAAGTCTGCCAATGGCTTTGGCCTGTACGATGTGCATGGCAACGTCTGGGAATGGTGCGCAGACTGGTACTCACAAGATTACTACACCCAACTCGCTGATGAAGTAGGCCGGAATAAGCCCGCTCCGTCGGGCGTTTCCGGCGATTCGGTGGCCACAATGCCGGAAACGGTCGCAGGGCGACCTTATTCCGGCCTACCAAATGCTAGCGAGCAGAGTGCGAGTGGCTCTGCGAGTGGGCGCACGGTTCCCCCCTTTGAAAAAGGGGGGCCAGGGGGGATTTTGAGTGAGAACCCGAGTGGCCCGGCGAGCGGCTCCAACCGTGTCGTTCGCGGCGGCTCCTGGTCCGACGACGCCGGCGGCTGCCGCTCGGCCGACCGCATCTACTACGACCCGGTGCTCCGCAACAACGACCTCGGTTTCCGCCTTTCGAGGACAGTATGACTTGGCTCTTTGGGCTACCAACTTAAGGCGGGGCACGATCAAGGCTTGCCCGTTCGCCCTGAGCTTGTCGAAGGGTGAGCGGGTAAGCCGTTCATGGTTCGACAGGCTCACTACGAACGGCTTAACCTGCCCCGCCTTAAGCTGGTAGCCTTTTACCCTTGGCCTGCCCTGTTGTGGGGCGGCAACCCTTTGCCGCCAAAAGTTTGCGGATCCCTTCAATATGCGACAGAATTTAAAATCACATCGCCTCCAACGCCTCGCGCAGGGTTTTCACCGGGATGATTTCCAAACCTTCGATGCCGCCTTTGGGGACATTCTTGCCGGGTACGACGGCATGTTTGAAACCATGCTTGGCGGCTTCACGCAAGCGCTCCTCGCCGTTTTGGACCGGCCTGACTTCCCCGCTCAAGCCCAATTCCCCGAAGGCAATCCAATCACGCGGGATGGGCCGGTCGCGGTAACTGGACACCACGGCCATCACGACCGCCAAATCGCCGGCGGTTTCCGACAAGCGCAAGCCGCCCACCAGGTTGATGAAAACATCTTGGTTCAGCATGGCCACGCCGCCATGGCGGTGCAACACCGCCAACAACATGGCGAGGCGGTTGCCTTCCATGCCCACGGCCACACGGCGCGGAGCAGGCAGATGGGACTCGTCAACCAAGGCTTGCACCTCGACTAATAGCGGGCGACTGCCTTCGCGCATCACCATCACCACCGTGCCGGGCATGTCTTCTTCATAACGGGACAGGAATATCGCTGAAGGGTTTTTGACCTCCTTCAAGCCGGTTTCCGTCATTGCGAACACGCCCAATTCGTTGACCGCGCCGAAGCGGTTTTTAAAGGCACGGATGACCCGGAAGCGGTTGCCGGGGTCGCCTTCAAAATACAACACCGTATCGACCATATGCTCCAGCACACGCGGACCGGCCAACGCGCCTTCCTTGGTGACATGGCCGACCAGAAAAACTATCGTCCCGCTCTGTTTGGCAAAGCGCACCCATTGTGCCGCGCATTCGCGGACTTGGGCGACGGAACCGGGCGCGGATTGCAGCAGCTCACTGTAAACGGTTTGGATGGAATCGACGACCAGCAGGGCAGACGGCTGCTCGCGGACGATGGTTAGCATGCGTTCCAAGGAGGTTTCCGCCAGTATTTTCACGCCCGTACAATTGAGGTGAAGGCGTTTGGCGCGAAGGCTGACCTGTTGGATGGACTCTTCGCCAGTGATGTATAAGGTATTGACCTTGCCACCCAACGCCGCCAGGGTTTGCAGCAAGAGGGTGGATTTGCCGATGCCGGGGTCGCCGCCGATGAGTATGGCGGACCCGGTGACCAAACCCCCGCCCAATACCCGATCCAATTCTTCCAATCCGCTGCTGGATCGTTTGATGGCTTCTGCATCCACGGAGGAAAGGTCAACCGGCTTGGCTTGACTCGACCCGTCACCGGCATAACCGGAAAAGCGTGAAGGAGCCGGGTTGCGATCCTCGACGCTTTCCACCAAGGTATTCCACAAGCCACAGCCGCCGCACTGGCCGGCCCATTTATTTTGGGCATGGCCGCATTCGGTGCAGCGGTGGAGGATTTTTTTGTCTTTAGGGGATGTCATCGGTTAATGGACTCATGTAGGGGCGGGTTCCAAACCCGCCCTTGTTGCGATGTGGGTTGCCGGGCAGGTTTGGAACCCGCCCCTACAGAAATAGAGTTGGGATTATGTGTCAAATGGCCCCTTCCCATCGTCCAGTTTCACCACTCTCAACGCCACGCGCAGTTTGCGAAAATCTTCCGGTTGCAAACTGTCTCTGGGAATCAACACCGAATGCCGTATTTTATCCGTCCGAAAGTGTAATAACACAAACCAAGGGTTGGCAATCGAACTGCCCAATAACTGGGCTTCAACTTCACCCCCTTGAGCCAGATGCAAAACCCAAGAATTATCAGGTTTAATCTGCAAGCCTTTAATCTCAGGCCCATTCGCACGATGCTTGAAAGCCAGCCACAGGCTAACCAATACGCATAAGGCAAGTGGCAGCTTGAGCCAAACCGCCAACGGATTAACCCATGCGGCCAGCAAGGAGAGAATATGAATGGCCAAGAGGAATGCCGCCAGCGAGCGGGACGGTTTAGGGGCGATGTAAGGACAAAGAACGGATTTTTCCGGCAAGTTCGTTTATCCGAGGTTGGTCAGAGACATCTGAGCCGATCAGTAGATGGATGAGTTGGTCGTCCTGCCATTCCAGTAGTTCCAGAAACGCTTGTCGCTCCGCTTCGGTGGAGTGGTCGAATTCTTGTCGCAGCCAAGTTTGCATCAGCAGGTCGAGTTCCTTGGTGCCGCGCCGGCAGCGCCATTCCAATTGGGCACGGTTATGCATTATTTTGACCCTAATCCTATCAAGATGTAGGCTGGCATCCCCATGCCGGCCCACCAAGGCAAGCCTTTGGCGGCAAGGGGTTGCCGCCCTACAATCCTTCCCAAGTTGGGCGAGGGGATAAGAGTATTATTTCTGCCTCTCCACCAATATTTTTTTAACCTCGGCGATGGCCTTGGCGGGATTCAAACCTTTCGGACAAGTGTCCGTGCAATTCATGATGGTATGGCAACGGTAGAGTTTGAACGGGTCTTCCAATTCATCCAGCCGTTCGCCGGTGGTTTCGTCGCGGCTGTCGGCGATCCAGCGGTAGGACTGCAACAGGACGGCAGGGCCCAAATAACGGTCGCCATTCCACCAATAACTCGGGCAAGAGGTCGAACAACAGGCACACAGAATGCATTCGACCAAACCGTCAAGCCTGCTGCGCTCCTCTTTGCTTTGCAGACGCTCTTGGTCTGCGGGCGGGGGGGTCTGGGTGACGATCCACGGTTTGATGGAAGCATACTGGGCATAGAAATGCGTCATATCCGGCACTAAGTCTTTGACGACTTGCAAATGCGGCAGCGGATATATCTTAATGACCTCGCTGCAATCGTCCATCGATTTGGTGCATGCCAAGGTGTTATGCCCGTCGATGTTCATCGAGCAAGAGCCACACACGCCTTCGCGACAGGAACGGCGGAAAGCCA
>CAIODU010000161.1 GCA_903857165.1 uncultured Methylococcaceae bacterium
ATCCGACGACGTTTATATAAAAATAACTGATTTATCAGAGCAAGGGAATGATTATCTGGAAGGTGGCGAATTTGACAATGCAATACTAGCATTTGAAACTGCGCTTGGATTGTTGCCCGAACCACAAACGCAATGGGAAGCCTACACATGGCTTAAAGCATCAATCGGCGATGCTCATTTCCATGCAAAGCGATTTGCCGATTGCTCTGAGGCTGAGTTCGATGCGCTGAACGGGCCCGATGCCATGGAAAACCCGTTTATCCATTTACGTCTTGGGCAATCACTGCTTGAATTGGGGCAGACAGAACGGGCCGAATCGGAATTGCTTCAGGCGTACATGCTGGCCGGTGAGGTTATCTTTTCCGAAGACGACCCAAAATATAAAGAATTTTTGTCAGTCAAGTATGAAATAACCTAGATTACATTTGGATCATGGAACCCTGTTGGATGCGAACCGATGCCCCTGAATGAAGCCGACACCCGCGCCAAACTGATTGATCCCGCGATTCATGCCCGTGGCTGGACGGAAGACTTGATCCGACGCGAGGAAACCGCCGGCACCATTGAGATCATTGGCGGCAAAGCCCGCCGCCGTGCGCGGGGCCAAGTCGATTACACCCTCCGCATCAAAGTGGGCGTTGAAATCCAACCGCTTGCATTGGCTTTGATGGAAGCCAAGAAGGAAAGCCTTCCGCCGGGGCATGGACTTGAACAGGGCAAGACCTACGCCCGCAGCAAACTGTTCAATGTGCGCTTTGTGTTTTCCTCCAACGGCCACCAATTTGTCGAATACGACCGCTTCACCGGTCTGACTTCCCCTCCCTGTCCCATGACTGAGTTTCCTACTCCAGACGAGCTTCGGCGACGCTATGAGGAGGGCATGGGTTTTAGCTTGTCTGCTGATGCGGCAAAGCCCTTGCTCAAACCCTATACGGGGGGAGAAGGCGGCAGGCGATATTATCAAGATGCCGCCATCCGTGCCGTATTGGAAAAGATGGCTTATTGCCAAACCCATCAAGAACCCGTCCGCGCTTTGCTCTCGCTTGCCACCGGGGCGGGCAAGACCTTCATCGCCGTCCACTTGCTCAAACACATTGCCGATGCCGGACTTCTCCGTCGGGCCTTGTTCGTGTGCGACCGCGACGAACTGCGATCCCAGGCTTTGGGCGCATTTCAAAACGTCTTCGGAGCCGATGCCGCCGAGGTTTACAAAAAGCCCGACGGCACCAACAATGCCCAAAATGCCCGCATCCATATTGCCACCTATCAAACTTTGGGGATAGACAAGGAAGATGGCGACCTGAGTTTCCTAACCAATTTCTATCCTGAAAATTATTTTAGCCATATCGTCATTGATGAGTGCCATCGCTCCGCTTGGGGAAAGTGGCGGCAAGTGTTGACCCGCAACCCGGCTGCGGCGCATATCGGCCTGACTGCCACGCCGCGCCAACTCATCCTCCTCAAGCGCACCCCGGAAGCCGAGCAAGACGAGAAAATCACCGCCGACAACCTGCAATATTTTGGCGAGCCGGTTTATGAGTACGGCATGGCGCAAGCGATGGAAGACGGCTATCTGGCGGTTTGCGACATTCGCAAAGGCCGGGTCAATCTGGATGACACTGGGGTAAGTTTGGATGACATCATGGCCCGCCACCCTCGCGATGCCATCACCGGTCGCTTAATGCTGCGTGAAGAAGTGAAGGAACGCTACGACAAGACCCAATACGAAGACCGCATTCTTTTGCCTGACCGGATATTTGCCATGTGCCAAGACCTGTTCAAGTACTTGTTGGAAACCGGCGGGCCGGAACAAAAATCCATCATCTTCTGTGTCCGCGACCATCACGCCGATGATGTGGCCGCAACCATGAACAACCTCTATAGTGGATGGTGCAAGGCCCAAGGCCGTGAACCGTTGGATTGCTTCACCTTCAAATGCACCGCCGCGTCCAGCGGCAATGACCAGTTGCCGGATTTCCGCGCCGCCACCCGCCATCATTTCATTGCCACGACCGTCGATCTACTCAGCACCGGGGTCGATGTGCCGCCCGTGCGCAACATCGTGTTTTTCAAATATGTGCGCTCGCCGATCAGCTTTTACCAAATGATCGGGCGCGGCATGAGGATAGACATCGCCTCAGGCAAACTCATGTTCACGGTGTATGATTACACGGGCGCGACGGACTTGTTCGGCATGGAATTCATCACCCGTCCGCCGGGTGGCGGGGGCGGCGGAGGAGGCGGGCCGGAGCCAGACCCCCAAATAATTGTCGATGGCTTCGAGGTGCATGTCACCGACCTAGGCCGATTTGTCGTCGTGCAGGAAGACGGCAGGGCGATGCCCATCCCCATCGAAGAATACAAATCCCGCTTGGCTTCCCAATTGATAGCCGATGCCCCGACCTTGGATGATTTCCGCCGCCGTTGGATATTGCCCGAAGAGCGGCGCGAGTTGATCGACCATTTGGTAAAATCAGGCTATGCCCCCTCCGTGCTGAGCGTGTTGGAGGAAATGGGCGATTATGACCTGTATGACGTGCTGGCCGATTTGGGCTTTGGCCTTGCCCCCCGCACCCGCAATGACCGAGCCTTGGCGTTCTTGTACAAACATGAGGACTGGCTTAAAGGCTTGCCGCCGCAAACCGCCGCCGCGATTAAGGCAATCGTCGGCCAGTTCGAGAAAGGCGGCATTGAAGGCTTGGAAAATCGCTCGATCTTTGACACGCCGGAGGTGAAGGCGGCGGGCGGTGTGCAAGCCTTGCTGGCGGGCGGCAAGCCAGCCGAATTGTTGCGGGAGACGAAGGCGAGGATATTTGCGGCGTGATTGGCTTTTGGAGCGACAAAGCTTGCTTTGTCAGTCAAGGCGAGCCTTGACGCTCCCTTTTGCCGGTTCCCGCGCTCCGGCTTCAAAGCCATTAACTTAAGCCGTTCGTGGTGAGCCTGCCGAACCATGAACGGCTTAAGTTCCGGCAAGACTAGAAGCCCGTCATTTCGGCATGGATGCCGAAAATTTGTAGGGGCGGGTTCCAAACCCGCCCTTGTTGCGGGTAAGTTGTCGGGCGGGTTTGGAACCCGCCCCTGCGGGTAATTTTGAAATAGAATTGGAATCGCCAGTTCGATGCTTTACAGCGTTTTCAACATCAAAGAATTACTTGTTGGCTCTTATGGTGCTGCAAAAAATATATTTAATTAATGGTTTGCTTGGTTAGTAGTCATTTTTATTACATTTTAAAAATGAAAACGCTGTATGTGGGCCACAGTTTGGTAATGAGAGTAATATTATTTGTATAAAGAAAATGGAAAATAAAATAGTTACAGCTAAATGGAAAGTATGTATTTTGGGTGATGTTTGTGAGTTGATTCGCGGAGTAAGTTTCAAACCTAGCGATGTTGTCTATAAAGAAAAGTCTGGCTACATTCCTATTTTAAGAGCAGGAAACATTGGAAATCGCCTTGATTTAGATAACGATTTAATATGGATACCAAAACATCTTGTCAGTAATCAACAAATACTTAGGCCAAATGATATAGCCATTTGCATGTCGTCGGGTAGTCCTTTGGTTGTTGGTAAGAATGCAATACTCGATCAAGAGTGGCGTGGTTCTGTCGGCGCATTTTGTGGCATTATTAGAGGAAATAATGCAAATATATCTCAATATTTATCCTACTGGTTACGTTCATCAACATATTTAGAATGGAGAAATACACAAGCAAGGGGGGCTAATATTAACAACTTACGCTTTTCTGAGTTTTCCAAGCTATCTATCCCTCTCCCCCCACTCCCCGAACAACAACGCATTGCCGCCATACTCAAGGAACAACTCGCCGCCGTGGAACAGGCCCGCAAGGCCAGCGAAGCAAGGCTTGAGGCGGCTCAAGCTTTGTCGGCGGCGTATATGAGAGAGATTTTTGAGAGTGAGGAGGCAAAAGAATGGCAAGAGGTCACTATTGGTAGTGTGGCATTTGAAGTGCAAAATGGAATTTATAAAGATGCTAGATTCTATGGTACTGGCAATCCTTTCTTAAGAATGTACAACCTCGATAATTCATCTTGGCAAATAAATCAACGGAATCTTGCAAAAGTCCAAGTTAATCCGAATGAGTTAAATAAGTTCAAGTTAGTGGAAGGTGACTTGCTAATCAGTCGTGTAAATAGTCATGAACTTGTTGGAAAATGTGGTTGGGTAGGTTCCGAGTTGGAAGGCCATGTATTTGAGAATATGCTTATAAGACTTCGATTTCCCAATGATATAGATTCCAAATTTGTTGCACAACAAATGTGCATGAAAAGCTTTAAAGATCAGATTCAGAGTAGAGCTAAAAGAGCCATTGGACAATCTTCAATAAATTCAAGCGATATAAGACAATTTAAGATTCTCCTTCCGTCATTAAGAAAACAGTGTGCTTTATCAAGAATGTTGGATGCACATATTAGAGATGCCAGCGTACTGAGTAGTTCTATTAAGCAAGAGTTTGATTATATATCAATATTACCAGAATCATTACTTCGACAAACATTCGATGGGATAATATAATAGCCCTATCATTCCCACACTCCGGCGCTTACCGTCATGCACAAGCATTGGAAGCCCGTCATTTCGGCATGGATGCCGAAATCCAGCGTCCATGGAAGGCAATCTGTGGGGTAGGATTGAACTTGAATCAAGCATTTGCCGAACTTCCGAGTTACCGTTCTTGGCTTGGATTTCGGCATCCATGCCGGAATGACGGTGATTTTTATCTCTGCGGGAGCCCTACGCTATTCTAAGCAACCTTCTGGTAAGAAGTGATTGCATATCCCTTCTTGAGTCCACAATGATATGAATGTAAAGAGTCTCATGCCTGATTTCGTAAATAATGCGGTTCATGCCTGAAATAATTTGCCGGTACTGGGCTAGGTTTAGGCTTTCAATTTCAATCGGTATATTGCCTAACTGTGCGAATTGTCCGAGGTTCCGAATTGACTTCTTGATTTGGCTATAGGTATTATGCCAAGTTTCAACTGAAAAGGTTTTAAGTATATAACTCCGCAATTCCTTCAAATCATGCTCTGCCGATTCAAGCATAACCACTTTCACAGCGTGTCATCCTTGTCAAATTCTAAGAACACCTCCTCGGCGGGTCTGAATTTACCTTGCTCAATCTCCTTGTTTCCCATTGCCAGTATCTTCAAAAGCGCAAGAGTCTCTTGGAATTCATCGTAGCTGTTGACATCCATGACGACCAATTTTACTTCACCTCCTTCGGTGATAAGCATAGGCTCCCGGCTTTCTGAAATGGTTCTTAAAACTTCCGCCGTGTGAAGCTTAAGGTAGCTAATGGGTTTGATTTGAGTGGAAAATTTCATGGCATAGTTTCCGGTCAAGGGGGCAGCAAAATAACGATACCATAGTAACACTGCAAACGGGTTAAAATGGCAATGAAGGTCGTGAATGGCTTAAACATGCACGACAAGACCACAATAACGACTACGACTCAATCGAATAAACAACATGCCCAACCCCGACAAACCCAAGAAAACCAAATCCCTCGCCAGCCGCCAATCGGTGGACCAAGCCGTCAAATCCATCTGCGACATCATGCGCCGGGGCAATATGACCAGCGCAGTGCAATATGTGCCGGAATTGACCTGGATTCTGTTTCTGCGGGTGCTGGATGAAATGGAAACGCGGGAAGCCTTGGAATTGGAAGCCTTGGGCCGGACATTCACCCCTTCGCTGATCGAACCGTACCGCTGGCAAGACTGGGCAGACCCGCAAGGGACTAAACGCAAGGAACTGGAGGACGGCAAACAGGGCGGCTTTTTCGAGTTCGTCAATGGGAAACTGCTGCCGTATTTGAAAAATCTGGAATTGTTCAAACTCGCCACAGAACGGCAGAAAGTCATCAGCGAGATCATCAGCGGCGTCGAGCGTATCCGCATCGACACCGAGCGAAATTTCCGCGATGTGTTGGACAAGGTGCATACCTTGAGCCATGACGCCATCGACACCACCCATGTCTTCACCCTGTCGCAAGTCTATGAAGGCTTGTTGCTTAAAATGGGCGAGAAGAACAACGACGGCGGGCAGTTTTTCACGCCCCGCGAGGTGATCCGAGCCATGGTGCGGACGATAGACCCGCAGATTGACGAAACCGTCTACGACCCCGGTTGCGGCACGGGGGGATTCCTAGCGCAAAGCTACGAACACATCAAGAAAGCCTTGGACGAGTCCAACGCCGCAGCCGAAAGCTTTACGGTGTTGAAGGAGCGCACCTTCTACGGGCGGGAAAAGGAAAACCTGATTTATCCGGTCGCGCTGGCCAATCTGATTTTGCATGGCATCGACCATCCGCACATCTGGCACGGCAATACGCTGACCCGGCAAGAAAGCTTCGGCGGCTTGTTCGAGGGTGCGCCCCATCAATTCGATGTGATCCTCACCAATCCGCCATTTGGCGGCAAGGAAGGCGATGCCGCGCAAAACCGCTTCGATTACAAAACCGGTTCGACCCAAGTGCTTTTTCTGCAACATGTCATTGCCAGCCTGAAAACCGGCGGGCGCTGCGGCATTGTGGTGGACGAGGGTTTGCTGTTCCGCACCAATGAAGACGCCTTTGTGAAAACCAAGGCCAAGCTATTGGACGATTGTGAATTATGGTGCGTGGTCAGTCTGCCGGGTGGCGTGTTCACCCAGGCCGGGGCGGGCGTGAAGACCAATGTGCTGTTTTTCACCAAAGGCAAGCCGACCGAGACCATTTGGTATTACGACCTGTCCGAGGTGAAGGTGGGCAAGAAGCAGCCGCTCACGATTGGGCATTTCGAGGATTATTTCAAACTCCTGCCCACCCGTGGCGACAGCGGGCAAAGCTGGACGGTGGATTTTGTCGCCCGCAAACGCAAAGCCGCCGAGGAGGCCAAGCCGTTTGAAGACCAATGCCGCGACAAGGAACAAGCGGCGGCACAATGGAAAAGAAAGCTGGATACGCTGCGCACCGGTAGCCGTATTGACCGCGATGAAGAAGCCATCCGGGAAGCCGATGACCAGATCAAGGCATTGACTAAGGAAGCCCGCGAGTTCAAGGGCAAAGCCGACGACATCAAAAACGCAGTCTATGACTTGAAGGCGGTCAATCCCAACAAATCCGCCGAGACAGACACCCGCACACCGGAAGATCTGTTGAATCTGATTGAGGCTAAGGGCCGCGAGATTGAAGCGGCCTTGGCGATATTGCGCAAACCACCGTTAATTTTGGATGCCTAGCCGGGTCGGATGACGCGAAAAGCGGGCTGGGATTTGCGCCTATTTGTCGCTGGGTTTGATTGGCGTTACAATCCGCTTAAAACAAGAGGTACGCGATTATGCCCATCTCCCAGAAAAACCGCCCGATCAAAGTGTCCACGCCGCTGGGCGAGGACGTGCTGCTGTTTTACCGGATGCACGGCACTGAGAGACTCGGCGGGTTGTTCGAGTACGAACTCGACCTGCTCAGCGAAAACGCCTCGATAGACCCGGACAAGCTGCTGGGCGAGAACGTCACGGTGGGTGTCAGCCTGCCCGAGGGTGAATGGCGCTATTTCAACGGCTACGTCGCCAAGTTCGGCCAGCACGACATGAAAACGGCAAGCACCACCTCGTCCTCGCCGACTCCCCCTCCGCCCACGACCCCTTCCCCGGTTATGAGAAAATCCCCTACCACCCCGAAACCGGCGGCACCGACAAGACCCGCGCCGACCACATTCACGCATGGACGGTCGGCAGGGAAGTCCAGCCCGGCGCCCACGCGCTGACCGACTACGACTTCAAGAAGCCCAAGGCCGACCTGCGGGTCAAGTCCATCATCAAAATGCCCCATGCCCACGCGGGCTACGAGCAATTCGACTACCCCGGCC
>CAIODU010000162.1 GCA_903857165.1 uncultured Methylococcaceae bacterium
CGGCGCGAAGGAACTCAAAACCATCAACGCCACATCGGGAAGCATCAGCAATGTCTGTCATCTCTCGTAAGCCATCAACAGTCGGGTATTGTGCTACGAGAACGATCTCTCTGCCTCAAAAAAAGGCCAAAGTCGAGGAAGATGTCAAGTTTTTCATTCAATTTTCAGCAATTCTCATTATGAGCCAAAGTGCTGATAGACAACTCGTCATTCCGGCATCCATGCCGGAATGACGGCAATGGAGCCATAATGAGAATTGCTGTCGGCTGGCTGGAACGGGACATCCTGGCGCTGGCGGGCACCAGCCTTGAGGACCGCCGAGAACTCTTCGACTTCATCGTCGAAGAGCTGGCCCGGCGTGAGCATTTGGACTCCGCCCGAATCCGCCCCGTCCGCCCCGTCCGCGTCGCCCTCAAGCGGCAACGCGACAAGCTGCTGGGCTTCGCCGGGGTGCTGGACGGCAAGATCGCGGCGATTGCCCAATGCTTCGATGTCACCGGCTATCACGTCCGGGCCGTCTGCCTCTTGCTGCGCAAGCCCGAAACATCACTGGCCTATTGGCAACGCCGCGAGCAGTTGAACCGGCTGCTGGGCTGGAAATTCCATGGCATCCTGGAGGCCGTTTCCGACGCGATGGATGAAACCCATCGGAGCAGTTCCATGGCCGAGAACCTCAACGGCCGCCTTCGCAATTACTTCTTCCTCCGCCGACATCTGGGCCAAGGGTATCTGGACCTGCTCCGATTCTTCCTGAATCACCGCACCTTCGCGCGAAGCGAGCGGCCCGAGCGCGTGGGCAAAAGCCCCGCCGAACTCATGACCGGGAAGCCACATCCGCATTGGCTGGAACTGCTCGGCTTCGAGCGGTTCCGGCGTTCGCCCGTCCCCGCCTAAGACTCCTCCTTCTCACGAAGAACCCATTTACCCTTCCAATTTGGAGGGGTGGATTCGCTGTGCTTGTGTTACCCAAAACAGGCTGTTTTTGAACCATGCCGCTTTTTTCAACAACATCGGGGTTCGGAACCCAGCCATACATTCCCTCTTTCGTCCTTCCCTATTCACCATAGCCCGTCATCGGTCTCCCTGCAAGGCTAGAACATTGACCCCTTGCGCCTTCAAAGCCACCTTCCCCATCAACATCGGATCGATTGGTTACCCGAAATTTTTTTCGCCTATCCAAACGAAATTTGAGCAAGCCGAAAATCCTTTCGCATTGAAAATTTGTGAAAACTAACAATATTAGTAACTTATGGTTGGCATACAGTTTGTTTTGAAAAAGCTGTCAGGGCAAGCCCTGGTTCAAACAACCTGAAACCTGAACTGAGGAGAATCACATCATGCGCACATCAGATAGCACTTTTATGGAATACAGCCCGGAAATGCAATCTTTCGAATCCGAACAATTCGAATGGGGCGGCGAAGCCGAATGGGGTGGGGAAGCGGAATGGGGCGGCGAAGCGGAAGTTTTTAGCGAAGCCGAGGTGTTGGAGCTGGCCGGCGAACTGCTTGAAGTGACCAATGAAGCCGAACTAGATCGTTTCCTAGGCAGCTTAATTAAAAGAGCAGGCAATGCTTTAGGCCAAGTGGTGCGCTCACCGATAGGGCAAGCCGTGGGTGGGTTTTTAAAAGGTGCCGCCAAAAAAGCGCTGCCCTTGGCCGGGGCGGCACTCGGCGGATATGTCGGCGGGCCATTGGGAGCGAAGATCGGCAGTGGGTTGGCCTCGGCCGCCGGGAGTGCGCTTGGGCTTGAAGCCGAGTTTTTAAATGCCGAGGACAGGGAGTTCGAAGGTGCGAAAAATCTGGTGCGTTTGGCGGGGGATGCGGTGAAATCGGCGGTGACGGCCCCGCCCGCCACCAACCCTGCAACGGTGGCGCAATCGGCGGTGACGGCGGCTGCAAAAAAGCACGCGCCCGGCCTCCTAGGTGCGAATGCAGAGCCCATACCCAAACTGGGTCGCGGAGGCCGCTGGGTACGCCAAGGCCGCAACATCGTCATTGTGAATTGCCAATAATTGCAATGGGTTGGAAGGTCAATATGCATTCAAGCGGGTAGGAGGGCATCGTGTACAACATCAACCATAGCTTTGGAGAATTGCAACCGGAAGCATTTGCCTACGCGGGTGAATGGTCCGGTGAAACTGGCTTTTTAGCGGAAGGGGAAAGCCCATTCAGTGAGGCCGAGGAAATGGAATTGGCCTATGAACTATTGGCGGTCAACAATGAAGCCGAGATGGAGCAGTTCCTGGGTAATTTGTTTAAAAAGGCTTGGAGCGGCATCAAGTCGTTTGGTTCCAAAATAATCAAGCCATTAGGCGGTGTGCTGAAAACCGTTGCCAAAACCGCATTGCCATTCTTGGCGACAGCGGCGGGCACTTTTTTTGGCGGACCCGCTGGCGGGGCCATTGCTGGAAAATTAGGCTCAATGGTGAGCCAGGCTCTGGAAGCAGAAACTGCATCAACACCGCTGGAAGACCGTGATTTCGAGAAGTGTCGGCAGTTTGTCCGCATGGCGGGGAATGCTGCCAAGGCCGCCGCGTTATCGCCTCCTGGGGCCGACCCGATCGCAGTCGCCAAACAAGCACTGACCTACTCGGCACAGGAAAAGATTGCCAAGGTAACCCCTGCTTTTCGGGCTGGGGGGTTCGCGGGCCAACCGGCAGCCTCGGCAGGGTTTGGACTGGGCGGGGAAACTCGCCAAACCTCGCCAAACCCGAGGCCACAGGCCACGGGAAAAAGTGCCCCGCCCGCTGCAACGGCGAAGTCCACTGGCAAACCCACAGAACGAACCATAGTGCCAACCCGCCTTGAACCCATCACCGCCGCAGGCAAAGTGGCGGTCAACTCAGCACAGCCGAAACCGACCGCCGGCACCTCGACTTTGCCTGGCAAGAGTTGCGGTTGTAAAAACCCATCGAACTGCACCTGCGGAAAATGCAACAAAGCCGGGCAGGCAGGCCGATGGGTACGGCGCGGAAGCAGCATCTTAATCATCAACTGTTAGGCGGGTCTGGGGGGCGGCAATGCAACCTCCCAGTAGCCTGGAAATGAAAAATCGGGAGAGTCCCATGCACGACATCGATCAAGTACGACTGGAAACAGAAGCCGAAGCCGGGAGGTATCAGACCGGTCCGTTCGAATCAGAATATTTTGAATACGGGGAAGCGGAAACCTCCCATCCCGGCGAGACGGGAGGCGTGTTCAGCGAAACCCAAGAGATGGAACTGGCGAGCGAGTTGCTTGAAGTCATGAGCGAGGCAGAATTGGATCGCTTCTTGGGCAATCTCATCAACCGGGCGGGCGGAGCCATCGGAAGATTTGTAAGCTCGCCTGAAGGCCAGGCAATGGGCGGCATTCTGAAAGGCGCAGCCAAACAAGCCTTGCCTGTGTTGGGTTCGGCCATCGGCGGCTATTACGGAGGGTCAAGAGGTGCCCAATTTGGCAGCCGGGTCGGATCTGCGGCGGGCAATCTATTCGGTTTGGAATTGGAAGGACTCAGTGCCGAGGACAGTGAGTTCGAAGTCGCACGGCGTTATGTCCGCTTTGCCGGCGAGGCAATGAAAAATCTAACGCTGAACCAGACTAACCAAGATCCAAGGGCGGCGGCAAACACGGCTGCCGTGCAGGCGGCACAGGCGTTCGCACCGGGACTGTTGCAAGCGCCCCCGGCCAGCGTACCGACGGCTCCGGCCACTTCCGCCTTGCCTACCGGCCATAGCGGGCGCTGGATTCGCCGTGGCAACAAGATCGTCCTTTACGGGATTTAAGCAGCCGTGAACACCGTATCTTATGCACACTGGATGCTGGACCAAGAAGCCCGCGCACTGCTCGCACGGCTGGCACGGGTAAAGCCGTTCGTGCTGAATGAGCCGATGCTGTTGGCTGCAAGCCTGTTGCCGTCGGCACAGATTGCCATTGAGCGTTTCCTCGCCAGGGGGCGGCGCGATCTGAAAAAGCGAGGGCAGGACTACTTGGGCTGGTTGCAAGGCGAAGGCCGAGGCGCGTCCCCAGAGGAGGCGCAGCGCCGCTTCATTTTTCTTAAACTGAAATTCAACGCGGTGCTAACCCAGCTCGACCTGTTCAACCAGGTGATCACGCAGCGCAGCGAGAGCGAGATTGGTGTTTGGCTGTCCGGCCTTGACGTGGTTTCCGCAGATGCCTTGGTCATGCCGGGGTACTACGAAGCACCGCCGGTGATTTGTTACTTGGACCGGGGGATCGGCGGGGCCATCCGGCGCGCCCGGACCCGGTTGCCGGGGGGGGGTGAAAATCCGGTTGCGGTGATCCGCGTTCCGCGCGAACGCATGATCGGCAGCGGCATCGCCTCGTCGTTGGTTCATGAGGTGGGCCATCAAGGGGCGGCACTGCTGGGGCTTGTGCCGTCCCTAAAAGCCGAGCTACAGGCCAAACAGCGGCAAAGCCAAGATGCCCAGATTTGGCAATTGTGGGAAAACTGGATTTCCGAGATCGTCGCCGACCTTTGGGCCGTCGCCAAGGTAGGCATCGTTTCCACCCTAGGGCTGATCGGTGTCGTCACTCTGCCGCGCCCCTTTGTGTTTAGGATGAATTTGGACGACCCCCATCCGATTCCGTGGATACGGGTGAAGCTGAGTTGCGCGATAGGCAATGCGTTTTACCCCCACCCCCAATGGCAACGGGTGGCCGGCCTTTGGGATTCATACTATCCGGTCACCGGCCTTGACGACGGGCGCCGCCAGGTAATCGCCCGTCTGGAAGCCAGCCTGCCGGAATGTGCCAAGCTGCTCGTAGGGCATCGGCCTCCCTCCCTGCGCGGACGCTCGCTCGGCGAAGCACTGGCCGTTGCGGAGCGCGGCCCGAGCCGGCTAACGGCCCTGTTCAAGGCTTGGGAAAAGGAACCGGCCCGTATGTACCGTGCCCCGCCGTCGCTTTCCTTCGCCGTACTGGGCCAGGCCAGGGCGGACGGGCAGCTAGGCCCGGAAGACGAAAGCGAACTCTTGGCAAAACTGCTTAGTTACTGGGCAATGCGCAGTACGCTGGATACTTCGGCGATTTGCGCTGCGATACCTAAACCACAGCCGGGCATACCGGCAATCCAGACAAAATAGGAGTACACAACAGATGTCACACCAGAATTTATCGCAACTATGGGACTGCCAGCTTACGGTAATGCCCACAAGAGTTATCGAAGGAGAGAGATTTGAATTAGCGGTGTCTCTCTCGCACCCTTCAGCCTTTGACGACTTCACGGGAGATAACTATGCCGATTTTTTTGATCAACTAACATTTACGTTCAGTGCCGACCATCCCAAACTGGTGGCTGGCCTAAATAAATACTCCAAAAATATTCGGAAAGAATTGAAGGATAATTCATATTTTTGGGTATGGACATCTGCTGATGTGCCAAAATTGGCCGATGGCACCTATGGGATTGAGGTTGTTGTAACACCGCAAAAAAAAGCAGTGGAAGAAGGACAGGATCCACTAGAGCCTTTCCCGGAAGACGGAGTTAGGGGGTCTACCATCATACATGTAGCCAACCACTACGCCGAGACCCGGGCGGATGTCAGCTTGCAACGCTCCTCGAATTTGCCGACCAGCGACGAAGGGCTGTGGGTGGCCATTCGGAACCGCTCGGCGGCAATCGAGTTCGAGCGTTATCACAAGTTTGTCAATAACGTTTTTTCAGAGACGCCGAAGCTATGCAAGATGGTTGATCAGCCGGCATCCCTGGTAACAAAAGGGAAAAGGGATAGAAACATCGAAACAGAGTTTGTGGACTTTGTCGATGTCATTAGAACCTCTCCGGTTATTAATATTTTCGGCCCATACGCCTATGGCGTTTTGAAACTGGCCACTCAGGCATTCCTGATGCTGGAGTCAGGGGTTGTGATTAAGGACAGCCCCTATGGCCGAAATTCCTTGCTTAGCGCGGGCATGCTGGAGAAAGAGCGCATCCGCCTAGGTGAGCCGATTGCCTCGTTCACAGAGCTTCAAAATCGGCTGAGCCAATACCTCGCGCAGTCCGAGCAGAACGCGGCGTTGCCTTATCTCAATCGGATACTCGCCAATTTGGTGACTTTGGATATAGACCAGGGTGGAGTCAATGAGGTTCTGCCCTATTTCAACGGGGTTCTACAACATCGATTGACCTCTCCCAGCCTGATTGAATTGATATGGTCTTACTGGCATGAAGAGGGCATGCTGGTGCAAACCATGAACACCGTCGCCTTGCGTTTCCAGAACCGCCGCAGTTCACCTCACGACCCCTTGGGCGAATTGGAACTCGACCCCCTGCGGCCGCTGAACAACCTGATGTGGGGGTTCATCCAAGACGAGCATAACCGGCTGACGGTGCCGCGTCGGGCTTACGAGTATCAGCACCATTACGGGCTTTCCCTGGTCGGCAAGGCAGTGTCCGCGATGATTCCGGCCGATGTCCGTTCCAAGTTCATCGAGTCTTTCCATAACCTGCTCTATCGGACGGCGGTGTTCTATCGTGATGATTCAGACACCACGGTGATCGCCGATGCCTTTCCGTTGTTGAATGCGTTAAAAGAAGTGCATTTATTGCTGGCCGAGGGGGCGCATAACCAATTTGGTGATCTGCCTTGGACTGCACGAGGCGAAATGTTGATGATGCAATGGATGCTGGCTCGGCCCGAAATGCGGGAATTCCTGCGTGGGCGGTACATGGTGCCTTATCAAGAACAATGGATGGGGGCTGTTGACAGCATGAAGAGGTTGCAGGGCTGGACCGACACGACCGTCACGCATTTCCATGAACTGGCCGTGACCGGTGAGCGGATATTGCTTTCGATACGCTATGGGGATTGGATCGATATTGAAAACACCCAAGAACAGGCGAAGAACTGGGCGCGTTACTGGAAACCGGAAATTCAACGCTACATTCATGGTTACATGACTGCCACGGGTGTGGATTTGATGGCGGACATCACCGACACCCGCGACGCGGCGGTGCGCTTGATCCAACCCTCGGCCTTGTTACAGCGCAGATTGCAAGCGCAAACGGTGCAGACAAACGCACAAAGACCGCAGTCGATCCCTAGGCTGACCCGCCAAACCCCAAGCGGGTTGGGCAGTTATCCCGAACTGCCGATCCAAACACCGAGCCGTATTCTGCGCTATAAAAAAGACGAATAGGGATAAAAGATACCATGGTGGATTTTCGTTCAGCGCTTTACCTAGGCATGAGCCATGCCCATCGTGGCTTGCCACCGTGGACTCGGCTGACAAAAGGGCTTCCGGCGGCACTCGAACCGCCGGATGGGTCAGAGGCTTTATGTAAAAAATTGGCAAAGACCCTGGGGGTTGGATCGGCAACGCTTGGAACTTCCACCTTCCACCTGTTTTGGGATTTGTTTGGGGTGCTGGCAAGCGAGCCGTTAGCCATTTACATGGATTCTGGACTTTACCCGGTTGTCCGCTGGGGGGTGGAAAGGGTATTAAAGCAGGGGGTTGCAACGTTCACTTTCCCCACCCATAACCCGATTGCACTGAAGGCGTTGTTGGAACGGGATCGCAGATCGGGAATAAGGCCGGTGGTAGTCACCGATGGATTGTCGCCGGCCACCGGACGGACGGCGCCATTGCCAGACTATTTGCAATTAGTGCGGGAGCGAAACGGCTACCTTGTCATTGACGACACCCAAGCCTTGGGTATCCTTGGCAGAAACCCTGGAACCGCGAACCCGTATGGCCATGGTGGCGGGGGAACCCCCGCTTGGCATGGACTGGAAGGCCCGGAATTGATCGTCGGCAGTTCAATGGCGAAGGGTTTTGGGGTTCCGTTGGGGATATTAACCGGCAATAGCCGGGTGATCTCTCAATTCAACTCACAGGGTTCGACCCAAGTGCATTGCAGCCCGCCTTCGGCGGCGCTGATCAGTGCAGCCATGCAAGCCTTGGCGATCAATCGGGAACAAGGCGAGCGATTGCGCAACCGGCTTCTAAGTCGAGCGCTGCGATTTAAAGCAGGCTTGCGGGAGATTGGCTTGAATTCGTCCGGCGGCTTGTTTCCTGTGCAGACACTCAAGCCCGTCATTGGGCTGAACATGGTCGAATTGCATGATCGATTGAACAGCCTAGAAATGTTGACGGTTTTGCATAAACCAGCCAATGGACAGGTTCCGAAGCTCAGTTTTTTACTGACGGCGCAGCACTCGACACTGGAAATCGATCAATGCATTCAGGCTTTACAACACCTGAGCGGCCTTACCCGACTGCGGCGCAAAGGACAAACCATGATGCCAATCGAGCGCCGTAGACCAGCGATGGCCTAATTCAGGTAGTCCTGACTAAGCCCTCTCCCTCCGGGAGAGGGTTGGGTGAGGGCTTTATCAATCAATCTTCTGCACGTTGGCAATTCATTAATACTGGACTTGTTCAGAGGTTCCTTAAATCAGTATTGACGAGGAACAAACCGGCAGCATTTGTAAACACTAGCCATTCATTATGTGAGGAGGCGCTCATGATTGCGTTACATGAAATCCAATACGAGAATAAGCGGGGTTGCCACCAAGATCGTTGCGATCCTATTTACCTACGTTGGGTGCAGGGAAGCCTAAACCGGCTACTTGGGGTAAAGCTGAACGAAGACGGCATTCCGGGACAGAAAACCAGGAGCGCGATCCGTACCTTCCAGCAAAGACATGGCTTGAAGGCAGATTCGACGGTTGGGCCGCAAACGGAAAAAACCCTCATCTCAGCAGGTGCGAGCCAGCCACCGGCGATTAAGGAAATGCCTTGCACACCGACCAGCGCACAGGATTTGACCACCTTGCTGAACAAATACAGGGGTGACATACCGCTGCATTTTTTGCTCGGTTGGATCGAAATCGAATCGGGACGGCGCATCGATTCGATCACCAATCTTTGCGAGCGCGGTTACTTTCAGATTCATCCCGGGGAGTCAAAGGATTATGGAATAGCCCAACATCAGCGCTTGAGTTATGACCCTGACTATTCGGTCAGCAGTGGCATTAAGATTGTCCGGCTAATGATAGGGAAAACCGAGGCTTTAGCAAAGGCATACGGATTCACCAAGGACAGCGATCTGTTCTGGGGCATGGTGAAGCTTCACCATTGGCTTCCGTCGGGTCCAAAAACCCTGCTTGATCTTATGCAACACCGAGGTGTGCGGCCAGTGAACTGGGAGACGGTCAAAAAGTTCTTTTACGCAGCCAAAGATTTGCGTATCAATGGCTTCGACCCAAAAGAAGGCATCCTCATCGCCGACAATACATTGCAATCCGCTGCAAGATGGAGCCAACAGATGGGGTCAAGCCCAAAGCAGAAAGCCCCGGCCCAAGGCAAGCCCACAGGACAAGTGCCTCAAGCCCAACCTTCTTCAGGCAAATCCCCACTGCTGCTCGGAGCGAAATCCGTGCCGCCGAGCAGGACCCTCTACCTGTCAATCCCGCTCGGAGCCGAACAACCGGCCAAGCCGATGACCGGTGTTTTCATTCCACAGGGTTTCGTCCCCCGCCCAGAAGTCGATGTCATCGTCTACCTTCATGGCATCAAACCCTACCCGGAGCTGACCATCGACCGCTATTGGGACAAAAAGCATTTTCCCTATTGGCCATTGCGGGAAGGCTTGAACGACAGTCGCAAAAACGCCATCCTCGTGGCCCCCACCTTGGGTCCGCGCTCGCAAGGCCAAACCGGTTGGCTGACCAAGCCGGGCGGTTTGGATAAATTACTGGGACAGGTGCTGGAGGCTCTGACGGTCAATCATCTTTACCAAATCAAGCCTAGGCTAGGCAAGCTCATCCTAGCCAGCCATTCCGGAGGCGGTATGCCCATGCGCGAGTTGGCGCTGGCCCACAATGACTGTGCCGGGAAAATCAAGGAATGCTGGGGGTTCGATTGCACTTATTTTGATGCTGACCCACCGGACTGGCCGCGCTGGGCCAAGTCACGCCCGGAGGCAAAACTATTCCTTTATTACCGGCCCAAATCACCGACCGAATCCCGTGCCATCAAAATCCAAAAACTGGGCATTCCCAACATATTCGTGCTCACTTCCCCGGCTGAGCATAACCAAGTTCCAATTCGACATTGGGGGGAAAGGCTTCGTGACACCACTTTCCTGACACCGATGGATAACTAAAATTGGGGCATTAGGAAGATGACAGTAGCCATACTCCAGACCCTCCTGGCATATTGTTTGACAGGTGCTGAAATGTATGGAAATCGCCCAGGCTTTACTTCCATTTGAGATTTTTCAGAGGACATCCCAACATGAACAAACTGCTCAGTTTTAACCCGGAACCGTTCGCGTCCGAACCTTTGCATGAATTGCCCCATCAAGAATTCGATGCGGAATTGGAAACCGAATTCGGTTCCAGAAGGCCACGTGGACGTATGCCTTATGCCCCCAATAAAAACCTTAGGATGCAACCACGGGGAATGCGTAAAACCCCCATGCCACGACCTCGCCCAGCTAGTTTCCCCCCTAGGCTTCCGCATGGATATTTTCCGTCATTTCCCATCATTGCGCCAAGCTGGCCCATTTTGACTGATCCCGAACGCCCACTGGAACCAACCGAACCGGGCAACGCAGGGTATCCGGGGGGCGAGCCAAGCATGGACAATCGGCCATCCTCGGATTCGGCTTCCGAGCATGTGCGATGGGTTCAAAACTGCCTCAATCACTATTTGGGGCTTCGCCTACCGACTGACGGTCTATTGACTGCCGCGACCCGCAGCGCCATACGATTGTTTCAGGAACGGCGGGGACTGCCTGCCAACGGGTTGATTGGCCCGGAAACCGAACAGGCACTTGCTACAGTCTGTGGCTCGGCCAGCCCACTGTCCGTCAATTCCGCAATACCGACCGGAGAATTGGCATGGGATTCATCGGCCAATCTAATCAATCCCACAAGATTCCAGTTCGGATTTGAAGGCGAGGCATCATGGGAAGGCGAGACTGATCGCAACAGCCCTGACTATATCCGTTGGCTGCAAACCACGCTAAACCGGCTGTTGGGTTTGCGCCTCGCGGTGGATGGCCGTAGCGGCACACAAACCCGTGCAGCCGTGCGCAGCTTTCAACAAAAGCAAGGTTTGAACGCAGACGGCATCGTCGGCGACCAGACTGAAGGCCGCTTGATCGTCGCCGGTGCAACGCCACCGCCGACTGGCGGGGCATCGATTGTGCCGACCGGGGGAACGGCGAGTATGCGGATAGACTCGCCCTTGCCGCAGTCCGGCCCGGGGTTCTACAGCTATAAGCCTCAATCTCAACAGTACGGTTTGACGGAAACGATACGTGCTTTACAGACCATCGGCGCGGCTTGGGCAAAAGCGCATCCGCAGGATCCGTCTATTGGTTTCGGCGACATCAGCAAACGCGGTGGTGGGCCCATGTCAGGCCACAAGTCTCACCAACTAGGCTTGGATGTCGACATTCGCCTGATGCGCAAAGATGGGCGCAAAGAGGCAACCACTTACCAATCGTCCACATACTCCAGACCCCTCACCCAAGAGTTGATCAATCTGATTCGCGCTAACGGGGTGCTTAAGGTTCAGTACATCTTCTTCAACGACCCCCAAGCGAGCGGTGTGAGCAAATGGCCGAATCACGACAACCATCTGCATGTCCGTTTCTATGCGCCGCAATCCAAGGGAAGTCAAAGCCCAACCCCAAACTGGGACAAGGCCATCGAACAGAACCGTCACTATGCGACCAGCCTAGGTTGGCAGGGGCAATTCGATAAAATCGTCACTCTGCTTGGGTTTTCCAACATGACCCCGAACGAGCGTCTGTTTGCCGAAGCGCTTGCCCGCTGGCAGGCAAGCCAAGGTCTGAAGGCGGATGGCGTATTGGGACCCAAGACTTGGGGGCGGATGCGCCCTGCCCTGACTACCCCCGGCATTCCTGCCCCTGTTTCCGGTGGCTTGGCATTCGGTGCCAAAGTCAGTGCCGAATTCCGCAACCGGGTCAGGCAGATTTCCGCCGACATTGGCATCGATCCCAATTTCCTGATGGCTGCCATGGCTTTCGAGACAGGCGAGACTTTCAGCCCCTCTATCCGCAACAAAACATCGGGAGCCACTGGACTGATCCAGTTTATGCCTAAAACCGCAACTAATATGGGTACATCCGCGGATGCGCTGGCTGCCATGACCGCGGAACGACAACTGGATTATGTCGCACGCTATTTCTCGCCTTTCCGTGGCAAACTTCGCAACCTTGAGGATGTATATATGGCTATTCTGTGGCCTAAGGCGGTTGGATCCCCCAATGACACGGTGCTTTTTGCCGCGCCTAGCATGGCTTACCAACAGAATAAAGCATTGGATCGAAACGGGGACGGTAAAGTCACCAAAGCAGAAGCCGCCGCACCTGTGGCGGCCAAGTTGGTCAGGGGCCGCCAGCCAGGATTCGTTGGCTAAGTCTGTCAAAATTTAAGAGGATTCCAAGCATGATTATCGACTGCCACTGCCATGCTGGCAAAGGTGATGGGTTGACCGGCCCTTGGGACACGGACGCGAGTTTGGAAAAATATTCACGCCGAGCCAGTCAAGCGGGGATAAACCAAACCGTCTTGTTCGCCGCCTTTCACTCGGATTACGCCGTCGCCAACCGGGAGGTGGCGCGCATAGTCGCCAGCCGCCCCGGACGCTTCTTCGGCTTCGCTTTCGTCAATGCCGTTCATGACCGGGGCCGGGTGTCGAATCTAGTCCGGCAAGCGGTTGAAGAATTTGGTTTTGTCGGCATCAAAGTTCATCGTCATGATGGCAACATCACCCGCGAAGTTTGCACAACAGCCCGGTCTTTCTCATTGCCGGTGCTGTACGATGTCATGGGGGAAGTTGCCGTCTGCGAATTGCTTGCCCAAGAGTACCCGGATGTGAGTTTCATCATTCCCCACCTAGGCAGCTTTGCCGATGACTGGCGGGCCCAGACCGCGTTGATAGACATCATGGTCAGGTACAAGAACATTTATGCCGACACGGCGGGGGTGCGGCGGTTCGACATATTGGAACAGGCCGTTCGGCGAGCCGGGGCGAAGAAATTATTGTTTGGCTCTGATGGGCCGTGGCTGCATCCGGGTGTCGAATTGGCGAAAGTGCGGGCGCTGGCATTGTCAATAACCGACGAAAGCGCGGTCTTAGGCGGAAATTTTCTGCGTTTGATCGGAAAAGCCGGCCAACCGGCACGGATGGTTAACGAAGTGGGTTCGGCAGATTTTCGGCACATCCATCATCTGCCTATTGCAACCCATACACATCGCGGCGACCCTTGGCTACAGGAGGAAGTCCTTTGTTAACCGATGCGGACTAGCCAATCGTGCGTGACTCGTCTTCATCGTTTTGCCTTTTGCTGGCACGGCGCAGTTGCAGGGCACGATCGGTGACGCCAAGACGCCGTGCCGCCCGCTGAATGTTGCCCCCTTCTTCATCGGTGGCGATGCGAATGGCGGCATCCTCGGCGGCGCGGCCAATTTCCTTCAGCCCTAACCCAAACTGCACGGCGCGCTGGATCACCCGATCAAACGACAAATCGGACCATGCAGCCTGTCCATGGTGCTGTGCAACACGCTCCTCCGGCGGGACGTTGCCGAGGGTAATCATGCCATCACCCGTGTAGCGATACATTAATCGGCAAACCACTTGCCTAAGATCGCGGACATTGCCGGGGTATTCTCTGCGAAGCAGGTAATTTAGCACGGCGTTGTCGAATACGGGCTGTTCGCCGGCAGGATGAATTTGACGGAGAAAATGTTCTGCCAGCGGAACCACATCTTCAATGCGTTCACGCAGCGGCGGAAGCTTGCAGACGAAACTGGCAATTCTGAAATAAAGATCGGCGCGGAACTCGCCGCGTTGAACCATTTCGAGCAAATCCCGATTGGTCGCGCAGACCAGCCTGAAATCGGTCTTGCGCCAGATGTTGCCGCCCACCCGCTTGTAACTGTGTTCTTGGATGACACGCAGTAATTGCGCTTGCATGGGCAAAGGCAATTCGCCAATTTCGTCGAGGAACAACGTGCCGCCATTCGCCATGGCGAACGCCCCTTCGCGTTCTGACATCGCCCCGGTAAAGGCACCGCGCTCGTGCCCAAAAAACTCGCTACCAGACAATTGCGGCACTAAGGTCGAGCAATCCAGAATCACTAAATCACGCTTGTTCGGACGGGGGTCAAGCTGATGGATAAGATTGGCAATGATTTCCTTGCCAGTGCCACTTTCACCCAGAATGAGGGCGGGGGCGTTGCTGAAGTGCGCTATTTCAACTATGTTGCGTAGGATGCCCCGCCATGCTGAACTCTTGCCGATGGCAGTGCCGGTCACCGTTGGGTTTTCCATCAATTGATCGACGAGATGCCAGCGCTTGATACGCGCATGAACCTGCCTGACCACCCTTTGCGGGTCGGACCAGACTAAAACATCCGATGCCCCGGACTGGAGAATCTCCCAGCCAACAGTACCGTTGAGCAATTCGGCTGGGTTCGCGACGGCAATCATGCGTTCACGGCCCTCCCGGCTGACTTGTTGCAAAAATTCACATAATTCGGTTGATACTTCGCTGAATAAACACACGCCAACGCCACACGGTGACTTTTGGTCAAGCGGTTCGAGTTTGAGTCCACAACTTTCCAGGCCTTTAGTCAACGCCAACTTTTCATTGTTTCCAGACTGCCCCCAATGATGGATCCAGCAAACCATGTTCATCTTGCTTCCTCCTGTTGAGAATAGTGTCAATTCATAATTTTCAACTTAAATTTAACGGTATGAATAAGCCAGAAGTCCCAAATGCCTTTGCATCGACTATAAACGGTGTAGCATAGTATTCGGAAAGACTACGATCTTTTCTATCAGTAAACATACCTATAAAATCAGATCGTTAAAATACATTATTGCAAGCAGTTTTTATTTGATCTGATTACCAAGTAAAAAACTCGGATGTGTACATTAACGCATGGTTTGATGCATGTCGTCTGTGAAAAATTCACCATCGAACGGGTTGTCCGGCAGGGCCAGCAGCCGGGGCCGCTCTTGGTCGAACGCCTCGCGCACCCTCAGCGCGCGGTCCTCCGGGCAGGGCCGGTCGGCGGCCTGGCCGAGGCACCAGACCTCGGCCTGCGCGTTGAGGTCGTCTTGGCCGGCCAAGTTCAATGTGGGCTTCTTGCCAGTCTGGACGTCCGAGACGGCCCCCCGAATTCCGCTCGGCCCTGACCCAACGGCCCAAGGCACTCTCCGACACCCCCAAGCTAGGCTGTCGAAATCCGCCAATTCTGGGTGCATTTTGATGACCCGGTTTATGGATTGAACGGGGTGGTTGAATAGTTCGCGGCAAGCGATTAAAAAGGGGCATTGCAAGCCATGGACCGGCCCCGTACATCAACCCTATTGCTCGTTCCCAAGCTCCTGCTTGGGAATGCGGTTTGGGAAGCTCCAGCTTCCCAAGATAAGGCAAGCCAGAGCTTGTAAGGCCGGGGTTCCCAAGCTGGAGCTTGGGAACCAGCGCAAAATAAGCCTACTTACGGGCATTTCCGGCATACGGTGGGATTTTAAACTCAGGAATCTGACGGATATTTTCTCGCAGAATGGACAATATTCAAGATAGATACCGTATCGTTGTCGATGTTTACAATCGCAATATAGGGAAGTTTGTGAAAAACATGCTCTCTAGTTCCAGAAACTCTTCCAATACGAGTTCGTTCGGGGAATGTTTTTAGTGTTTCGACTTGTTCCTTGATTCTTGCATAGACCAATTCAGCGACTCGAAAGCTGGCATTTTCGAGATAATACGACAGAATGGATTCAAAGTCCTTTTCGGCTTCTTCTGTCCAATAGATTCGGAACATTACAATTTGAAGGGCGCAAGAAGAAGCTTACGCGGAAATCGATTTGGTTTTGTCAAACACCCGCTGCCAAACCCGTTCCATTACGGGGTCATGTTCGCTCAGTGAGGTTTTGCCTGAGTTGAGGTTTTTCAAGGTATTGCCAACTTTGGCTTGCACCCACTCATCATATCCCGGCTCTTTGTCCATGAACATTTCAGGAATCAGAGAGTCCGCAGCATCCTCCAAGGAAATAAAAATGCCCACAGGGCGATTGTTCTTGGTCAGCACTACGGGTTCACGTTGCATGGCATCCATCAGTTCACCGAAGTGGGCTTTGGCATCACGGGCAGACATAGTTTTCATGAGGACATCTCCACAATAAAGGCTGTTTTGTCCATTATAGACACAATAGCCACATTTTTAAACGAACTAAAGGCAGCAGCGTTTACCTCCTTGCCCAAAACCGGTAATATGCTCCTCATAAAAAATGGCATTCACAATAAACCAAACAAAAGGTAAGCCAACAGTCAGAATCTTCCTCAATTTCCGTTTCCACGCTGTGGCGTTATCCGGTCAAGTCGATGCTGGGCGAAGAGCTCAACGCCTCTGAAATCAATAATCTAGGAGTCGTTGGCGGTGGATGCAGTCTTGTCTGCCGCCTTGTCGCGTTCCGTGTCGCTGCAAGCATCCGCGCCGGAATCGCCCGTTCTGGAGGAGTATTGCCCCGACAACGAAGGAAAGGACAACGAGGTCATTCGTGCTGCCATGGCGTGAACCCACGGCACAACGGCTATGAATGTCAATCCCTTTTGCCCCATTAAAAACTTGAAGATCGAGTTAAACAGCCATTATGATGTGCTGGACTTGGAAAACATCCCAGACGATTATTTGCCCCGCAGTAATTATGTCCCGGCTTGCGATGCCAAGACTTATGCCGCGCGTGTGCCTAGGGTGTCATGGTCTGAGCCTAGTGACATCGGGCCTATGTTGCCTAACCCAGTGACGAAGCCTTATAGGTTTGCGGCAAGGTTGATGGTTCTTCCGGAATTGAAGTTATTAAATAAAAATATATAAAACAATTGGTTGTAAGCAGTTTTGAGCATCTGCCAGAATCAAAAAAGAGGGTGAGCGCGAAAATCATAAGTTCCTGATCTTTATAGGAACATGGCATAGCC
>CAIODU010000163.1 GCA_903857165.1 uncultured Methylococcaceae bacterium
CGCAAGAATGCGGCGAATGTGTTCGATGCCATCCGGGACGCGTTCTGCGGCAAACCCTTCATCCCGTCCTGCGCCCCTCAATAAAAAGCCGCATTCGCCATGATCGGTGGGCGCGGCTTTTGGATACCTGAGTAGTTACCATTAGGCCGAGATTGACCATGACCGAGCCAGTTTCTGAGCGGGAGGCAAGGCTACGTCGTTTAGTAGAATTGGGAGAATTAAGCCAAGATGACTACGCGATGCTGACAGCGAGTGAAATGCAGGAAATCGCTACAAACACTGGCTCAGGCGCGATTGCCCAAGGGCAAGGTTCCACGGCGGCAAGCGATCATAGCCTTGCCATCGGCGGCAATGTCTATGGCGATGTTTACCAAGGCCCGGCACCCAAGGACGGCAGGGAGGCATTGGCCATCTACCGCACCGTGTTGGCCTATACCACCAGCCAGTTGAGCTTGCGCGGCTTGGATATAGTCGCGTCGGATGCGACCTGCAAGCAAGCCCCGTTGGACTTGGCGCAAGTTTATGTGGATTTGGATACCACGGTTATGGTCGTAATTCAGGAAGGCGAATTCAAACTGGACGAGTCCAAACAACGCCCTCTGTCAGTCATTGAAGCGGTCATCCGCAACCGCCGACTGGTGCTATTGGGCGATCCCGGCAGCGGCAAAAGCACGTTTGTTCGTCGTCTGGCTTACGGACTTGCCAATTCAGCAGAAGGTTTGCCTTGTCCGACTGGCTGGCCGCAAGCTGAGATTAATCGTCTGCCGGTGCTGGTCGTCCTGCGCGATTATGCCCGAAGCATCCAAGGCGGCGACCCGACTTGTCAACATCTGTGGTCGTTCATCACTTTGCGTTTGCAAGCGCAAAACCTTGGTGCGGCGGTGGAACCGATGCAGGAATGCTTGCAAAAAGGCAAAGCCCTCCTGATGTTTGATGGCTTGGACGAGGTTCCCACCCGCGAACAACGCCGCTTCGTGCGCGACGCGGTCACGGCGTTCAGCAAGCGTTACCCGGACAACCGCTATTTGCTGACCTGTCGCATCCTGTCCTATCAAGAACCGGTGGAACCCAACGAGGAAGACCTGAGAATCTCCGGGTTTCCCGTCTTTACCCTTGCCCCATTTGATGACGGCAAGATCGACCGCTTCATCGAAGCTTGGTATCACGAATTGACCGAAAAACGCACGGTGAATGCCGACGAACGCGACGGACTGACCCAACGCTTAAAAGATGCGGTGCGCCGTCCCGATCTGCACGGCATGGCGGGCAATCCGTTATTGCTGACCGTCATGGCTTTGGTCCACACCCATAAAGGCCGTTTGCCGGATGCGCGGGCCGTGCTGTATGAAGACACCGTGGACTTGCTGCTGTCCCGTTGGGACGAACAAAAACAAGCCAACAAGCAAGCCCGTCCGGGCTTGGGCAAGTTGCTGGATAGCGCGGGGCGAGCGGAGATCGACTTGAAGCGGGTGTTGTGGCGCTTGGCCTTCAACGCCCACGGACAGGGGGAGACCGGCGACGGCCAACTGGCCGACATCCCGGAAGCCAGCTTGCAAAAAGCGTTGGCAAACCTGAACAAGGATGCCGAGGGCAAGCCCGACTTGAATTGGGCGCGTGACGTGGTGGATATCATGAAACTCCGTGCCGGCTTGTTGATTGAACGGCTACCGGGGGTCTTCACCTTCCCCCATCGTACCTTCCAAGAATTCCTGTCTGGCGTGTATTTGACCAGCGAAGGGGATTTTGCCCGCAACGCCGCCGCCTTGGCGGACGACGCGGCCCGTTGGCGCGAAGTCATCTTGTTGGCAACGGGCTTTCTGCTGCACCGGCAAGGCGACAACAGCCGCCCCTTGGCCTTGGCTGGCGAACTCTGCCCGGAACAACGGCATGACCAAGAACACGCTTGGCGGCGGGCGTGGCTGGCGGGTGAGGTGTTGGCGGAACTCGGCTCGCGCACGGCGGACAGCCAATTGGGCTTGGATTTGCACAACAGAGTAAGCCATCGGCTGGTTGATCTAGTGACGCAAGCCAAGTTGCCAGCCAAAGAACGCGGCTTCGTTGGCGACGTGTTGGCGCATTTGGGCGACCCGCGCCCAGAAGTCACGGAAGTTGATAATATGCAATTTTGCTTTATCCCTCCTGGTGTCTTTAACTTGGGCAGTAATGACGATGACCTGGAGGCACTTAAAGATAGAGAAAAGTGGCATGATTGTTCCTCGACTTTGGCCTTTTTTTGAGGCAGAGAGATCGTTCTCGTAGCACAATACCCGACTGTTGATGGCTTACGAGAGATGACAGACATTGCTGATGCTTCCCGATGTGGCGTTGATGGTTTTGAGTTCCTTCGCGCCG
>CAIODU010000164.1 GCA_903857165.1 uncultured Methylococcaceae bacterium
CCGTCATTCCAGCAGGGATGCAGGAATCCAGTGCCATGGACGGTAACTCGCCGTTATGTAAGTGTTTGATTCAAGATACACATCAACCCGCAGATTCACCTCCCTGTGACTGGATTCCGGCAGTCCATGCCGGAATGACGATGTTTTGTTAACTTAATGGCAGTGACGCTGGAGCGTGGGAACGAGGGAAATTTGTGCCGCTGCACTTGTCAAGGCAAAGGCTGCATTCAATGATTTCTTGTTCATCTATATATCTCCTGTAAGATTTACCAAAGGGTTAAGTCAATGGCCCTTTTAACGAATTAAAGCCAAGGGCTGGTGATCATTATCCAAAAGCATCACCCCCCCGTCCGAAGGGTGCGGGCAAATGGCCGGAATCTGCCGGTCAAATGCGGTTTTTTCCCGTTAAAATGCAATGTTGCCCGCTCGTGGCTTTGTTAAAATAGCCATCACCCTCAAACCTACCCCGACCAACCCATGGCATTGTTCAACGATACCCTGCTGCTCAATTGGCTCGATTTCATCATCCTGCTGGTGCCTAAAGTTTGCGTCGTGGTGGTGGCAGCGTTCGTCCTCATCCGTCTGCGCTGGGTCCGACAAACCCTGCGCGGGGTGGAAACCTCTTGGTTTCACCGTTTGACGCTGATGCTAGTCTTTGGCGGACTTGCCATCTTTGCCACCCACAGCGGATTACTGGTGAATGTCGGGCAAGGTTTGAGCATCGTGGCGGAATGGCCTGCCGCCGGACTGGAAAATAATCAGGCACTGGTCGGTTTCCGTGACACCATGGTGATGGCGGGAGGGCTGATCGGTGGCCCGTGGGTGGGTATGGGGGCCGGTTTGCTAGCGGGCTTTGAGCGTTATCGCTTGGGTGGGTTCGCTGGCTCGGCTAGCGGGGCCGCCACATTGGTGTTGGGGGTTCTCGCTGGTTGGGCGCGACAGAGACGACCCCACGGCGCAACCACGACCCAAGGTGCTTTCATCGTCGCTTTATTCGGAACCACGCTGCATCGGTTGCTCATTTTTATTATTCCCAAGCCTGAAAATTGGGCTATTGTCTTAGGGCTGAATATCGTCATCCCAGTGGCGGTGGTGAATTGCGTGGGCTGCGTGCTATTTATCTGGGTGATGCGGGATTTGGACCATGACAAACTGAAAGCCGAGTTGCGCGAGGCGCTGCTAATGAAACAGGAGGCCGAGTTGTGCACCTTGCACGCCCAGGTCGAACCGCACTTTCTCAGCAATACCTTGTCTGCCATCCGTGCATTGATCCGCCGCGACCCTGACTTGGCACGGGAGTATGTGGTCAAGCTGGCGGATTTTTTTAGCGCCACCCGCAAATCCGCCAGTGCCAACACCACTTCCTTGCGCGAGGAGTTGGAACAACTCGGGCGTTATCTGGATTTCCAGCAGTTGCGCTTTGGCGAAAAATTCCACTATCTGCCCGCCGCCATTCCGTCCGGGTTGCTGGACTGCCAGCTGCCGCCGCGCAGCTTGCTCAGTTTGGCGGAAAACGCCCTGACCCACGGCAGGAGCGGTCGCCCCGAAGGCTTGACGTTGCAGATTGAGGCGGTGGATCAGGGTGACTGCTTCGTGTTGCGGGTGACGGACGACGGTCGCGGCATTGCCCCCGAACGGCTGGCGACACTCGGCCAAAAGGAGGTGGACTCACCCCACAGCAATGGCACGGCCTTGTACCAATTGACTAAGAGCTTGGCGTTGACCTACGGTAGCCCAGCCAGTTTGTCCATCACCAGCCATCCCGGTGCCGGCACCGTGGTATTGTTAACCTTACCCAAACTCAGGAGCGACGGGCGATGATGACGAAACAGCGTGTGATCTTGATTGAAGACGAATACTTGGCCCGCGACGAGTTGAAAGACATCCTGCGGCGTAAGCACCTGAATATTGAGGTCGTCGGCGAGGCGGATACCCCGGGGGAAGGATTGAACCGGATCGAAAAGGGCGGCTTCGATGGCGTCTTCCTCGACATCAACCTGGAGACGGGAAGCCGCCGGGAGGGGATGGATTTGGCCTACGTCATCAACAATCTGCCCGAGCCGCCGTGGATCGTGTTCACCACGGCTTACGCGGAATATGGGGCGGAAGCCTTTGATGTCGATGCGACGCATTTTCTGCTCAAGCCTTTGGACGATGCCAAGGTGGCGAAGGCGCTGGAGCGAGTAAGCAAGCTTCATCCGCCGATACCGGCCAGCCTGCCTAGCACTATCGAAATCAAGCACTGGATGACCGACCCTTTCGGTCACAAACGCCCTGCCGTTGCCTATGTCGATCCACAGGCTGAAATTCTCTATATGTGCACCGTCCCCAATAGCGAGGCGCTACGTGTGCATCTGATCGGCTGCCTTGACCTGCTCTGTGTCGCTGGCCCGCTGAAAGATTGGCAAGACCGTCTTGCCCCCTATGGATTTGTTGACATCCACAGGGGCTATTTGGTCAATCGTGCCTTTCGCGGTTGCTTGCAGCCGCATCCGTTCCGCGAAGACGCTTACCAACTGTCGCTGAAAGGCGGTTGCCCGGATTTGCTGCCGGTGCGACGGTATTTCCAGTGGGGCGGGTGACGCGGTGACTGCGGCGGCCCCCGTCAAGGTCAACGCTGTTGAATTAAGGATTTTTCCGTTCGCCCTGAGCTTGTCGAAGGGTGAACGGAAAAATTCAACTCATTGGTGTTTAAGCCGTTCATGGTTCGACAGGCCCACCACGAACGGCTTAATTCAACAGTATTGCCCGTCAAAGTCGCCGTCGCAATCCAATTAAGCACAGGGGGCGGTTTTGCAGCCGCCCGTAGGCGAATGAATTCGCCCCTACATGCTCAAGATGGATTTGCCAACGCCCTCACTCCTCCTCCATCGCCGCCTGCGCCAAGGCCACCTCCCCATGCGCCAGTTCGTATTCGATTTCCGCCGGGGTGCCAAAAACCATTGCCCGTGACTCATCGAACACCCCTTCCCAACGGGCAATAACGACGGTAGCCAGGCAATTGCCTAAGACATTGACCGAGGTGCGCGCCATGTCCATCACTTCATCAACGGCAAAAATCACCGCCACGCCTTCGACCGGCAACCCAAAGGAATGCAGCGCGGCAAACAGCACGACTAACGAGGCGCGAGGCACGGCGGCAATACCCTTGGAGGTGATCAACAAGGTCAACATCAACGCGATTTGCTGGCCCAGGCCAAAATGCGCGGCCCCGGCCGATTCCGCCGCTTGCGCGATAAACACCGAGGCCACCGCCAGATACAAGGTGCTGCCATCGAGGTTGAAGCTATAGCCGGTCGGCAACACGAAACCGACAATAGGCTTAGGCACACCGAAACGCTCCATGACCTCCATCGCCTTGGGCAAGGCCGATTCGCTGCTAGTGGTCACGAAAGCCAAGATGAACGGCTCTTTCACCGCTGCGATAAACTGCTTGACCGGGAGTTTTATCAAGTAAGCCACCGCCCCGAACACCAGCACGACAAATACCACCAAGGCCAGGTATAAGGTGCCGATCAGCATTCCAAGGTTGGCCAGCACCCCGACGCCCATTTTGCTGATCGTCACCGCCATTGCGGCACCGACGCCGAAAGGCGCGAAATGCATCACATAACTGGTGAAGCGGAACATCACTTGGGCCAGTGCTTCGCAAAAAACCAGTATCGGTTTGCCTTTCTCACCGATGGCAGACACCGCAAAGGCGAACATCACCGAAAATACGACGATCTGCAACACATCGTTATGCGCCATGGACTCGACGATATTGGCCGGAAACGCATGGACGATGGTTTCTTGCAGGGACATCGGATGATGCTCGCCCACCGAGCCTATGTCCATGGCATCGCCCTTCAACGCAACGCCGTAACCGGGTCCGACCAAGTTGACCACGGCCAGCCCGATCACCAGTGCCAGCGCGGTGACGACCTC
>CAIODU010000165.1 GCA_903857165.1 uncultured Methylococcaceae bacterium
ACCAAAAGAATCGTCCACGAAAAACACGAAAGGCACGAACGAATCTTGCTTTTGTTCGTGCTTTTCGTGTCTTTCGTGGACTCTATTTCTTTTCTACGGATCAGATTCTTCATGGGATGCTCTTTCTTAGGAATCACCTAACTTAATGGCAGTGCCCCCCCTATGGACGGTTTTGCTGCCCGTCCGTCACCATCTTCACCGGTCGTGGTTTAGGCTCGCGTTCGTCTCCTCCGTTTCCCGGCTGGTTTCCCGCCAGTGCCACAATATCCTCGCCTTGCCGCGACCGACTCGGACTTGCGGTACTATTGGGGTTCTGACTGCTACCACTGTTCACCCCGGCAGCAGGCATCCCCGCTTACTGCATATCACCTTCCGACCGTTCCGCCCCCAACTACACGGTGCGCCAGACCATCGTTTGTCGCCATCTGCAACGTGGCCTGTGAGTTTCAGCCTTCGCCATGAATGAGCAGGCTCGCCGCCATACCCCGCAGAATCGGGTTCGTTATCCTGCGGACCGGTCTTTCGCCTCGGGTTGCTCCCCACCCCGCCTCGCGGCGACGCAGTTACCTTTGGCTACAAAGTTGATAGCTTCCTTTGACATGGACTTGCGCCATGTTGATGATATGCCCTCACGGGCGCACTCATTCCGGCATCCATGCCGAAATGACGGCAATGGGGCCATAATGAGAATTGCTGAAGTTTTACAGTCCCTCGCACGTTGCCCCCAAACCATGGTTTCAATCCGTCTTCTCTGTAAGAAGCACCACGCCATCCGCCCCAACCACTTTGATCCGTGTTCCTATCGGGTTATCCTCGCCTTTTACCTTCCAAGTGGAGTCATCTATTTTAATTTTCCCTTGTCCATTGACTATTGGCTGATCCAAGGTAAAAACCCGGCCAATGTATTGTGCTGTTCGTCGATTAAGCAAGGGTTGGTCGCTTTTCGTGGGATGGTCTTTAAAAAACCGCCTTGCAACAGCAACTCCAATCACTGAAAAAACCGATAGCATGAACAATTGAATTTCCCATCCAATGGATGGGAAGACAAGCAATATAATGCCGGTTATCAAGGATGCCTGGGCCACCCACAAGAAAAAAACGCCCGGGGCAAGCATATCAATCGTCAACAGGAATACTGCTAAAGCCAGCCAGTGCCAATAAACGAATTGCTGCATTGCTTAACACTCCTTTTTTGTCTTTTCGAAGAGGTTCTTACTGATCTCGCCAATGCCACCCAGTGCGCCAATGACACTTGAGGCTTCCAATGGCATCAGGACAACTTTGCTGTTAGGTGCAGAACCGATGTGTTGCATAGCCTCGACGTACTTTTGCGCAACGAAGTAATTGACTGCTTGGATGTCTCCCTTGCCGATGGCTTCGGACACCATCAAGATTGCGCGAGCCTCGGCCTGGGCAAGGCGTTCGCGGGCATCTGCATCACGGAAAGAAGCTTCTTTCCGCCCCTCGGCTTCCAGTATCCTAGCTTGCTTCTGCCCTTCTGCCTTGAGTATCTCAGACTGCCTAAGCCCCTCCGCCTCCAAAATGACAGCGCGTTTTTCCCGCTCCGCCTTCATTTGGCGACCCATGGATTCAACCAAATCTTTTGGAGGGGCGATGTCCTTGATTTCAATCCGAGTCACTTTGACTCCCCAAGGCGTGGTGGCGTCATCCACTACGGTAAGTAGGCGTGTGTTGATTTCGTCGCGTTTTGACAATAATTCGTCCAAGTCCATGGAACCCATCACTGTACGGATGTTTGTCATGGTTAATTGGATGATTGCGAGACTTAAATTACTGACTTCGTAGGCAGCCTTTGCAGCATCAATGACTTGGAAAAATATCACCCCATCGACCCGTACCATTGCGTTGTCCCTAGTGATAATTTCCTGGGAGGGAACGTCAGTTACCTGCTCCATCATGTTCATCTTCGCACCAATCAAGTCGATGACGGGTATAATGATGTTGAGTCCTGGAGTCAAGGTGTTGGTGAATTTGCCAAAACGCAACACAGTGTATTCCATTCCTTGCGGAATGGTCTTTACGCTCAGAACAACCAAAACGACGGCTAAAGCAAGTAGAAATAAAACAAATGTACCCATGATGGCATCCTCTTTATGTTTAAAAGTTCAATACAGCATAGCGCGGTTTGTGCTTCGTTGATGGCTGTACATTGGATTTTCAATTCTTTTTTTTATGAAATGAATAGATTTAACCGCTCTCTATGAGGAATGCCCCATGTTTGAAGTAGCAGAATTGAAGAATAAGGTTTCGAAGGCAGAGTACGAGGCTGAAGTTTCCTCTATTCGTGAACAATTGCTTGACGTGCAGCAGAAGTTGGAGGCAGCAGCGGTTCCTGTATTGATTGTCATTGCGGGTGTTGACAGTTCTGGCAAGGGTGATCTGATTGGAAAATTGAATGAGTGGTTCGACCCCCGCTTCATGAGTACCCACGCTTTCGGCTATCCTTCGGATGAAGAAATTGAAAGGCCCCAGCATTGGCGATACTGGATGAGTCTTCCGCCGCGCGGCCGTATTGCGATCTATGCCATGGGATGGTACGGTCAAGTCCTTTCAGATCGACTCAACAGTCGTATTGGCAATGGAAAATTAGAAAAAGAGTTGTCCCACATCAATAAGTTAGAAAAGGAACTGACTGATGATGGGGCCTTGATTATTAAATTTTGGTTGCACTTGAGCAAAAGCCAACAAAAAAAAGTGGTCGCTAAGTTGGAGAAAAACCCGGAGACTAATTGGCGTGTAACCGATGCCGAAAAAAGGCATCTCAGACTTTATGACAAATTTGTAAAAATTTGTGAACAAGTGATCAGGCATACCAGTACACCGGAGGCACCTTGGATGATAATCAACGGTCTGGATGCATCTTACCGGCGTTTGACATCGGCTAGGCACATAATCGAGAGGATTTCACTCCGTATGGAATCTGACAACAACATTGGACGTGTTGTTCTTGGTGAAAGTATCGCCCATGTCAAATCTGGAGTTAGTCTGTTAAGCTCCCTTGATTTGAACAAAAAGCTGGAAAAGTCTGACTACCAAGCGAAATTGGCGTCTTATCAAGGCAGGATAAGCCAATTGAGCCGTGTTGCGCGGCAACGGAAAATATCCACTCTGCTGGTTTTTGAAGGGTGGGATGCAGTCGGCAAAGGGGGGGTGATAAGGCGTATCACCCATGCCATGGACGCGCGCAATTATCGTGTGATCCCCATTGCCGCACCCAGTGATGAGGAGAGGGCGCAACACTATTTGTGGCGTTTTTGGCGACATCTGCCCCGTGATGGCAAAGTCACGATTTATGACCGAAGCTGGTATGGCCGTGTTTTAGTTGAACGAGTTGAGAACTTTGCCACCCCCGGGCAATGGATGCGGGCTTATTCTGAGATCAATGACTTTGAAGAGGAGCTCACTGAACACGGCATCATTCTGCTAAAATTTTGGATGCACATTGACCAAGATGAGCAATTGAGGCGTTTCAAGTTACGGGAGGACACCGTTTACAAACGCTATAAAATTACTTCTGATGATTATCGAAATCGGGATAAATGGGATGAATACGAGGTAGCGGTGAATGAAATGATCACTCGTACTAGCACTGAATTTGCTCCTTGGCATTTGGTCGAAGCTAACGATAAATATTATGCAAGGATTAGTGTTTTATCAGAGTTATGCAAGATTTATGAAAAGGTTTTGAATTAGTTAATTTAGAATAATATAACTAGTGATGAAATCTAACAACTTTGGTTTTTTATAAAAAATGGAAAATAACGATCTTCGCGAATACCCTAACAATAATGACATTTATACCCATACCGAAGGACGGTATCGTAAGCATGGTCATCGCCATTCAACAAAAAGGCGTTGGGTATATATTCTGTTGGTCGTTCTTTTCATTGAAACAATTATTTTGGCTGGTGTATTGATATGGGGAACAAAGCTTGAAGAAGAAAATCGGGGACACTTTGCTAAAGAAAAGGAACTTGCACTGGTAATCAAAGATGAAAAGACCGAGCTAGAAGCCCAAAGATGGGAGTTTAATAAATTAAAATCCGAACAGGCTAAAACATGTCTTCCGAATTTAATGTCATTAAAGTTTGATAAAGTATTGGAAATCAACAATGAGTATGTAAAAAGTGGCATATTCATGCTGACAGGCAAGAAAGATAAAAAGTACTTGGAGTTTAAGATTATTCTTCAAAATAATACTCATGATAATATTGTACCAAAAGTTGATGTATTGTTTTTCAACGCCACAGGAAATCAAGTTGGATTAACCCAAATCGGATATCTGAAGGATGAACCTGCCCCGACTCGCGAGATACTAGAGAAAGGTGAAGTGCGCTCGTATGATGGGAATTTTGAAATTGATATTAGTTATGGTCAACCTGAATATATTATGATAAAAACCAAAAATGGTAAATGAGCATTACTTTTTAACTGGGTAACTAACCGATTTCAATTTTTTTATGAATATTTATAAGCAGTCTCCATGTACTTCCCTACTCATTTTGATGTCATAGTGGTTGGCGGCGGTCACGCAGGAACGGAAGCGGCCTTGGCTGCTGCCCGTATGGGGGCGCAGACCCTTTTATTGACTCAAAACATAGAAACACTTGGACAGATGAGTTGCAACCCTGCGGTCGGTGGCATCGGTAAGGGGCATCTTGTCAAGGAGATTGATGCCCTTGGTGGCCTTATGGCACGGGCCATAGACTTGGCCGGTATTCATTTTCGCATTCTTAATGCCAGTAAGGGACCGGCTGTTCGTGCAACTCGAGCCCAGGCAGACCGCCAACTATACAAGCGGGTAATACGCCATGCACTGGAAACCCAGGAAAATCTTTGGCTTTTCCAACAGTCAGCTGCCGATTTGATGGTAAGCAATGGGGTTGCAACTGGGGTGGTCACCCAAATGGGATTGATTTTTTCGTCTCGTTGTGTCGTTCTGACTGTTGGGACCTTCCTAGCTGGCCGTATACATATCGGCTTGAAAAATTATGAGGGTGGGCGTGCTGGCGATCCCCCATCGAATAGTTTGTCTGCCAGGTTGAGGGAACTCTCCTTTAAAATGAGCCGTCTGAAGACAGGCACTCCACCACGCATAGATAGTCGAACTGTGGACTTCAGCATGATGGATCAGCAACTTGGTGATTCTCCAACCCCGGTATTCTCTTTCCTCGGTCGGAGCGTGGATCATCCACGGCAGGTTTGCTGCCATATCACCCGCACTAATGGGAAGACTCACGAAATTATCCGTTCTGGACTCGACCGATCCCCATTGTTCACTGGTGCCATTGAGGGCGTTGGGCCACGCTATTGCCCATCCATTGAAGACAAAGTGGTTCGTTTTGCCAGCAAGGATTCCCATCAGATTTTCGTCGAACCAGAGGGGTTGGATAGCCGGGAAATTTACCCGAATGGCATTTCCACTAGTCTGCCCTTCGATGTACAATTGGATCTGGTGCGCTCAATCCGTGGTTTTGAAAACGCTCATATCACGCGTCCCGGCTATGCGATTGAATATGATTTTTTAGATCCCCGCGATCTCAAATCTACGCTGGAAACTAAACACATGGATAATCTATTTTTCGCCGGGCAAATCAATGGGACTACTGGTTACGAAGAAGCCGCCGCTCAGGGACTTATCGCCGGATTAAATGCTGCATGCAAGTCCAAAGGACGGGAGGGCTGGTCACCACGGCGTGACGAAGCTTATATGGGGGTAATGATCGACGATCTCATCACTCAGGGTACATCGGAACCCTATCGTATGTTTACCAGTAGGGCTGAATACCGACTGTTGTTGCGTGAAGATAATGCGGATCTTCGTTTAACAGAAACTGGTCGCCGATTAGGCATCGTGGAAGACCTGCGCTGGCGTGCCTTCGAGGCAAAGCAAGAAGGAATCGCCAAACTTCAAGCCGGAATGGCCATTGCATGGGTCAAACCGAATTCACCCGAAGCCTTGAGAATTGAGAGTCTCCTATCAAAACCTCTACAACAGGAAACGACCCTTGCGGATTTACTGCGCCGTCCTGAATTGGACATCCGTATGTTGTCTCCGATTTCGGATCAAATCGCCGATGAGGCCGACGAACAAATTCTTGATCAAGTGGACATCCAAGCCAAGTACTCCGGTTATATCGAGCGTCAAAAAAACGAAATTGATCGCGCCCGGCGTTATGACGATTGGTGTCTGCCTGATACATTTGATTACGGCAACGTAGTCGGCCTTTCTAACGAGGTTCGTGAGAAACTTTGCCGGCATCGACCTGAAACCCTTGGACAAGCCTCACGCATGCAAGGTGTGACCCCTGCGGCAATTTCCCTCTTGCTGGTTCATTTGAAGAAGAAAAGCACCTAAGTGGATCCGCTTGAAAAAATGTTGGACGAGGGCATGGCGGCTATGAACCTGACAGCCACTGAAAAGCAAAAAGAACGTTTGCTGGCATTTATCCGATTACTGCGGAAATGGAACAGGGTTTATAATCTCACATCCATCAGGCATCCTGTTGACATGGTACGTTTGCATCTGCTCGATAGCTTGTCCATTCTGCCTTACCTAAAAGGAAACCGAGTATTGGATGTCGGCACGGGTGCTGGACTACCTGGCTTGCCATTGGCCTTATTTTCCCCGGATAAAGAATTTACCTTATTGGACAGCGATGCGAAGAAAATCCGTTTTGTCAGACAGGCAACTATTGAAATGTGCCTGACCAATATCAATGCCGAACATATCCGCATCGAAAGGTTCCGACCGCAAGAAGGTTTTGATAGCATACTGGTTCGAGCCTTCGCCAGTCTCAACGAAATTGCAGTAGAAACTGTGCGGCTACTAAATCCTGGAGGTGTCATATTGGCTCAGAAAGGCAAAATACCTCAAGATGAAATCAACTTACTGGAAAACTCTTTAGTCGAGGTTTTTCCAATTGAAATACAAGGACTTGGCGCCGAGAGGCATCTCGTCGCAATTAAGGTGCGAAATTAAGATGGGTAAAATTATCGCGGTCGCCAACCAGAAAGGCGGGGTTGGAAAGACTACCACCAGCGTCAACCTAGCCGCTTCCTTGGCAGCCACGCGCCATCAAGTGTTATTAGTGGATATCGATCCACAGGGTAACGCCACTATGGGTTGCGGGGTGGACAAGAAGCATTTGCAGATTTCGTCATACGATGTTTTGACTAAACAGTCCCTAGCGAGGACTGCCATCGTTTCTCTCGGCGAACTGAATTTCCACCTACTTCCCGGTAATGGCGATTTGACCGCCGCACAGGTGGAATTGCTGAAAATGAATGACCGCGAACGGGCATTGGCTGATGCCTTGGAAGGCTGTCGGGATGACTATCAATATATTATCATCGACTGCCCTCCCTCCCTAAACATGCTGACCTTAAACGCTTTGGTGGCAGCCGATAGTGTGTTGATCCCGATGCAGTGCGAGTATTACTCATTGGAAGGGTTGTCCGATCTGATGGATACGATCAGGAATATCCGCAATACGGTTAATCCGCGCTTGGCCATAGAAGGTCTTTTACGCACCATGTACGATCCTCGAAACCGCCTGACCAACGAGGTTTCGGAACAATTGGTCAAACATTTCGCAGACAAGCTGATGAAAACTGTCATACCTCGTAACATTCGACTCGCTGAGGCACCAAGCCATGGACTCCCGGTGATGTATTACGACAAGTCGTCAAGCGGGGCTTTGGCTTATCTTGCTCTGGCCGGGGAAATCGTGCGCCGTAACGGCACCACTGCTGACAATATTGTACGCAAAGGATCTATCACATGAGTATAAAAAAAAGAGGCTTGGGCAGGGGATTGGATGCCCTGTTGGGTGATGTCAATAGGGTGGATTCTGCTTCATTCACTGTATCTGAGAAGGAAAAATTACATATCCTACCTATTGAATACCTTAGAAGTAGCCGCTTCCAACCGCGTAAGGACTTTGATCCGGTGCGTTTGCAAGAATTGGCGGACTCCATCAGCGCTCAAGGTGTGATACAACCTGTAGTGGTGCGGCCCACCGGGGAAAACACTTACGAGATAGTGGCCGGTGAGCGCCGTTGGAGGGCGGCTCAACTGGCGCGGCTGCATGACATTCCAGTGGTGGTGCGCGATGTTTCCGACCAGTCGGCATTGGCCATTGCGCTAATCGAAAACCTCCAGCGCGAAGATCTCAACCCTTTGGAGGAGGCTGAAGCACTAAAGCGCTTACAGGAAGAGTTTTCCCTTACCCATCAACAGATTGCCGATGCTATTGGCAAGTCCCGTGCAACCGTGACTAATCTGCTACGCCTTAATGAATTGCACCCGGAGGCCAAGGCGTTATTGCAGAAGGGTGAAATAGAGATGGGTCATGCCCGCGCCATTCTCTCGCTAGACTCACAGAGGCAGGGGGAATTGGCAAAAAAAGTTGCGGCAAAAAATCTAAATGTTCGAGAAACCGAAGCCCTTGTCCGCAAGCTTCAGGAAGAAGCCAAGAATAATCATCAACAACAGACTAAGACACGGGACCCCGATATAGCCAGGCTTGAAGAACGTGTGACCCAATCAATCGGGGCAAAAGCACAAATACAGCATAGTGAAAAAGGTTCTGGCAAACTCGTCATTAGCTATGATAGTTTGGAACATCTGGAAGGGGTGCTGGAGCGGTTGGGGTGAACCCCTATGAACCTTGGCCTATGATATCGAAGCGATGGGTCACAACTTGGAACGTGCTTCTGAAATAGCCCATGCGATGGTTTGCCAGCTTGGCATGAGCAAGAAGTTGGGACCCTTGGCTTATGGGAAGCGTCAACAACTTGCCTATTTGGGAGTCGAAGGGACGGAGGAGCGCAATTTCAGCGAGGAGACTGCCCGAATTATAGATGCAGAGGTTAAAATACTTGTAGTGGAAGGCCAACAAAGAGCTGAGGAAATACTCAAGCTACACCGATCCGTCTTGGATGTTATTGCGCAGCGATTGCAGGAAAAAGAAGTTGTCAGCGGGGAAGAGATTAAGCAAATAATCCGTGACCGTACTAAACAACTTTAAAGTAGTGGGTTTTCTGAATTTCGTATCCAACGATAATATGTGTTAGACGCTATGACCTGTCGATCATTCAAACTTCCACTATTTCGTAGTCATGGGTTATCTCGGCAGATTTGCCCAACATGATTGATGCGGAACAGTATTTTTCTGCCGATAGTTCAATGGCCCTTTTAACCGCAGAGTCGGACAAATTCCTGCCTTTAATCACATAATGCATGTGAATAAGGATGAAAACTTTTGGATCGGTTTCGGCTCTTTCGGCATCCAGTTGAATCTCGCAATTTTGAACGTTGTGGCGGCCTTTTTTAAGGATATGGATAATATCGAATGCAGTGCATCCGCCCATTCCCATTAGCAACATTTCCATAGGTCTGACACCCATATTTTGTCCGCCACTTTCCGGTGGCCCGTCCAATACAACACTATGGCCGCTGCCTGATTCGGCTACGAACTTCGTGTTTTCAACCCACAACACCCGAGCTTTCATGTGTTCTCTTGCCTTGAATAAAATTAGCAGATAGATTAACACAAAACCTGCCAATCCCAATAATATTTAGGCCATTTGCAAGTCATGGGGAGATTCCCAAATGAAATTATCCGACAGTAAATTGAGCCATGGATTTAAATAAAACCGAACTGCAATGAAATTCTTTGACCAATTACCCCCGGAAGTCCGCCGACTCGCAGATGTCATGATTGTGGCCGGGGGGCGGCCAGTGCTGGTGGGCGGTGCGGTTCGAGACTATCTCTTAGGCTTTATTCCTAAAGATTTTGATATTGAAGTCTATGGGCTTCATAGCAGAGAGTTGATGGTAGTGCTTGAACGTGTAGCCAAGGTATGTGTTGTGGGCAAGTCCTTTGGGGTACTTAAGATCAAAATCGGTGACATGGATATTGATATTTCCCTGCCTCGCAGGGAAAGAAAAATTGGTCAAGGCCACCGGGGTTTTGAGATCGATCATGACCAAAGCATGTCCTTCATGGAGGCGGCTTCGCGCCGCGATTTCACAATTAACGCGATCGGCATTGATTTAGGCTCAGGAGAACTCATTGATCCCTGGTTTGGGGTGTCCGATCTGAAAGCAGGCATTATCCGACATATCTCTGATGCCTTTGATGAGGATCCTCTGCGGGTGTTGCGTGCCTGCCAATTTGCCGCACGTTTCAGCTTTGCCATCGTCGATGAAACAACGGAGAAATGTCGATCTTTACAAAGTGAGTTGCCTACACTTTCCACTGAAAGAATATGGGAAGAGATCAAAAAGATACTTCTTAAGTCAACGAAGCCGTCAATTGGCATCCTTGCCCTTGAGTCCACTGGTTCACTGGTATTGTTTCCCGAATTGGCACTATTGCGCGGAGCGCATCACAACACGACATCACATCCAGAGGGTGATGTTTGGACTCATAACAACATGGTTTTGGATTCTTGTGCTGAAATTTGTCGGGACGGGAATTTGAATGATGAAGAAACTCTGCTGCTAATGTTGTCTGCCCTTTGCCACGATCTGGGCAAACCTGACACTGCGACAATAATTGATGGCGTTTGGCGAAACCCAGGGCATGAGGCTGCCAGTATCGCTCCGACTAGGTCATTGTTGAGGAGAATGGGTTGTCCGCAGTACATTGTTGAACGAGTCGTCGTGCTTGTACGCGAGCATGGTCAACCCTACAGTCTTTGGAAACAGAATATTACTTACCCGGTAGCGGACGGAACCATCCGACGTTTAGCCTTGCGTGTACCAATCGTTCCTCTATGCCGGCTAGTACTTGCAAACTTTCGTGGTCGAAAGTCGGACGAAGCCCATGGACCCTGCCCTATGGTCGATTGGTTGCTTGAAAGGGCTGTAAGGCTTGGAGTGCTGGAAAATCCACCGAGACCTATTTTACAAGGTCGTAATTTGCAAGTATTGGGTGTGAAGCCAGGGCCTGCCATGGGAGCCTTGCTTAAGGAATCGTTTGAAGCCCAACTCGACGGAGAATTCAGCGATTTACCCAGTGCGATAACTTGGGCGAAAACCCGGCTCGAAACCGATCCGGCTTTGATTTCCCCATCATTGCCTACCCATACATTTTAGGCTGAGGAATCATACTATGACCGATTTTACGCAAGAGACTATCGCGGCCATTGCCACTCCCGCCGGCAAAGGCGGCGTTGGCGTGATCAGGGTATCCGGTAAGAGGGTGTCTGTCATCATCGAACTTGTGCTGGGCAGACCGATAGAAGCGCGAAAAGCATATTTCCTACCTTTTTTTGACCGTGATGGCTCAATCCTAGATTCTGGCATTGCACTGTTTTTCCCTGCCCCACGCTCCTTCACGGGCGAAGATGTGCTGGAGTTACAAGCACATGGTAGCCCGGTCATTCTGGACTTATTGTTACAGCGCATTCTCTCGCTGGGTGTCCGCATGGCCCGGCCTGGAGAATTTTCTGAGCGATCTTTCCTCAACGATAAGATCGACTTGGCACAAGCCGAAGCCATTGCCGATCTAATCGAAAGCAGCACCATACAGGCCGCCCGTTCTGCCCAGAGGTCGTTGCAAGGCGATTTTTCACGCCTAGTCAATACACTGATCGATGAATTAATTCATCTTCGCATGTATGTGGAGGCTGCCATTGACTTTGTCGATGAGGACATTAACTTCCTAAGCGAGGGTGCTATTCATGTAGAACTGTCTCAGCTTTTGCAGCGATTAAAGCAAATTCAACGAACAGCCAGGCAGGGTTGCGTGTTGCGTGATGGCCTCACTGTGGTCATAGCAGGACGTCCCAATGCTGGAAAATCAAGTTTGCTTAATCTTTTATCCGGGCGCGATGCGGCGATTGTCACAGAGTTTGAGGGAACCACCCGCGATCTTTTGCGTGAATTCATACAGATAGATGGGATGCCTTTGCATGTCATCGACACTGCTGGCCTCCGGGAAGGGGGGGACTTTATCGAAAAAGAGGGTATACGGCGGGCGCGTGAGGCAATAAACCATGCCGATCTTGTTTTGTTGATGATAGATGATAGGCAAGCTGGAAATGACGATGATTTGATGTTGGACTGGCCTAGCAATTTACCGGTGGTTCGCCTTCGCAACAAGATTGACTTGACTGGTAGGGAGTATCGAAAACTGGAAACTGACAGTGGTGTGGAAATTAGCATGTCGGTGAAAACTGGCGCAGGAGTGGGTATACTCAGGCAATATCTTAAACAGTTTGCTGGTTATGATAACGGGGCCGGGGATGTGTTTATTGCCCGCCGTCGCCATCTTGATGCACTCGCTCGCGCCGATGAGGCTGTGGCTAACGGTTTGTGGCAACTTGAAAAAAATAATGCCGCTGAATTGCTGGCTGAAGACCTGAGGCTGGCCCAGTCTGCCCTGTCTGAAATTACCGGTGCGTTCACCACCGAGGATTTATTGGATCGTGTATTCGGCAGCTTTTGCATTGGAAAGTAGTCAGGACTGTGCGCGGGTTTTTGGCATCAGCGACTGGAGCGTGCGGCGATACCTCGAACGCAATAACCCATCAGCTTGTACCCGTGTGCAACACCACGGTGGTCAACTAGGGGACGTTCTGCGAACTGCTGAAAAAAAGCGATGCACTGGCTTTGCCCGGATCGAAAACTACCTGGCAGCATTTGACTCAACTCGTAAATCCATGCTCGACTCATTTATGACCTTCAGTTTTCAAACCTTCGAGAACCGGAAAATTCTCGCCGCGTAAAGTATATGTTCCACGTGGAACAATTTTGCAAACATCAAATAAATTAAGAACGCTTAGTGCCTCCTGATTAGGAAGATATTTCAGCCAGCGATAAAAATGCCGTCATTCCGGCATGGATGCCGGAATCAAGTCACAGGGATGTTAATCTGCGCATGACTAAAGCACTGGTGCAAGCGACATGTTACCGTCCATGGCTCTGGATACCGGCATCCATGCCGGAATGACGGGTTGTTTATCTGCACTTTGGCTCATAATGAGAATTGCTGGTCTGGGGACTGCGATTCCATTAGCCTTAAAACCGCGAACAAGTCAAAGGGGAAACGTCGCGATGGATATGGGGGAGATATTCATGCGGGCGGAAACCCCGAAGGGCATTTTCAAAGACCGTGAAGCAACTTCGGGGAAGGGGAACGGACAATACTGTTGAATTAAGCCTGTGCAACAGAATCCGTAGGGCGGCAACCCTTTGCCGCCGTGGGAAGAACAAGTTCATTGTCGGCATGGGGATGCCGACCTACTCCTTAATTCAACAGTATTGAGGGGAACGGGCCGTGGCCGGAAACGCGAGCGCAGACGATCCACGTCATTGACAATATCTGTCATCTGATGATCAACGCGCTTCGGGACAAGTGTGGAGGGTGGCGGCACCACAAGGCAAGATGGACATGCTGATGGTCGATCCCTGTGTGTGCGGGCCTATAAATATGTTCCACGTGGAACATACAATACGGGCTGATCCCCGCGTGTGCGGGGGGGCAGAGGATCGCGCATCCCTCAATCACAAAAGGAAGGTCGATCCCCGCGTGTGCGGGGGACTAGAGTATAGCAAAAATAGGCACGATATGCCTAGGTCGATCCCCGCGTGTGCGGGGGGGCCGTTCCCATTTCCCCGGCCACTCCCCACTGTCATTAAGTTAACTGATGTTACGCCGGGAGCGTCGAAGCTTGCTTTGACCGCCTGTCGCAGACAGGCAGGCAGGGGCAAGGCCAATGCCGTTAAGTTAAGCCGTTCGTGGTGAGCCCTTCGACAAGCTCAGGAGAGCCTTGTCGAACCAT
>CAIODU010000166.1 GCA_903857165.1 uncultured Methylococcaceae bacterium
ATGTCCGACCAACTCGACGAAAACAAACTCATCGCGCTCCGTCGCGAAAAACTGGCTGCGCTGCGTGACGGCATCGCTTTCCCGAACGATTTCCGCCGCGATTCGCTGGCCGGGAATCTGCACGAGCAATACGGCGACAAAGACGCCGAAACCCTGCACGACAAGGCGACCCATGTCAAAGTCGCCGGACGGCTGATGGCGAAGCGGCTGATGGGCAAGGCCAGCTTTGCGCAAATCCAAGACATGAGCGGGCGGATGCAGCTTTTCCTGCAAAAGGACGCGCTGCCGGAAGGTGTCTACGAGGATTTCAAAACCTGGGACATCGGCGACATCATCGGCGCGGAAGGATTGGTGTTCAAGACCAAAACCGGCGAACTCTCGGTCAAGGCCGACAAATTAAGATTACTGTCCAAGTCTTTGCGGCCCTTGCCGGAGAAATTCCATGGCTTGACCGACCAGGAAATCCGCTATCGCCAGCGCTATGTGGATTTGATCGTGACCGAGGAATCCCGCAATGTGTTTCGCCTACGCAGCGAAATCATCGGCTTTGTGCGCCAATTTTTGACCGAGCGGGATTTCATCGAGGTGGAAACACCGATGATGCAAGCCATTCCCGGCGGCGCTAGAGCCAAACCCTTTATGACCCATCACAACGCGCTGGACATGCAATTGTTCTTGCGCATCGCCCCGGAGCTTTATTTGAAGCGTTTGGTGGTCGGCGGCATGGAGCGCGTGTTCGAGATCAACCGCAGTTTCCGCAACGAAGGCTTGTCCACCCGGCATAATCCCGAGTTCACCATGCTGGAATTTTACCAAGCCTATGCAGACTATCGGGAGTTGATGGACTTGACCGAGGAGCTATTGCGCAAATTGGCAAGGGATGTGGTCAAATCCCCGGAAATCACCTACCAAGGCAAGGTTTACGACATGGCCAAGCCGTTCCATCGCATGACGATGCTGGAATCCATCCTGCACTTCAACCCGGATGTGCAAGCGGAAGACTTGTCCGAGCGGGAAGCAGCGGCGCAACTGGCACAGCGTTTGGGCATTCCGGTCAAATCTGGCGACGGCTTGGGTAAAATCCAGACGGAAATCTTTGAAAAAACGGTGGAACACCAGTTGGACGAACCCACCTTCATTACCGCGTATCCGGCGGAAGTCTCGCCGCTGGCACGGCGCAATGACGACAACCCTTTTGTGACCGACCGCTTCGAGTTTTTCGTCGCCGGACGCGAACTCGCCAATGGCTTTTCCGAGTTGAACGATCCGGAAGACCAGGCCGAACGCTTCAGGAAACAGGTGGAAGACCATGACGCAGGCGACGAAGAAGCCATGCACTATGACGCAGACTACATCCGCGCCTTGGAATACGGCTTGCCGCCGACGGCGGGGGAAGGCATCGGCATCGACCGGCTGGTGATGTTCCTCACCGACTCGCCTTCCATCCGCGATGTGATCTTGTTTCCGCAGATGCGTAAAGAGGCATGACCACACCTGCTGAAACCCGCTTTATTGAGCTAATGGCCGAGTTGTTTCAACTGGACGAGGCCGAGGCGTTGGATTTCGGCCTGTATCGGGTGATTCGGCGGCACAATGCCGAGGTGCGGGCATTCTTGGGCGAGATCAAGGCGGACAAGCACGGCAAGGCACTGGTCGGCGGTCGCTTGTCGGCCTTGATGGATGAGGCATTCACCCAAGACGGCGATTTTATTGTCGAACGACGTTACGGCAAGAACGGTGCGCGATATATCCGCTCGACCGGGGAGGACACGGAGTTCCACTGGGCCACCGAGGACATGTACTACATCAAGACCGGGGACATCTTCACCGATTTTCCGGTACGGCTGTCGAACGGTCAAAAGCGGGTGTTCACCGTCGAACCGGAAACCCTGCAAGCAACCCGAGCCCTGTTGAAGCCCAACGATAAGGCGCATTATGAGTTGGAAGTAGTTGAAAAAGACGAAGCCATAATCCTTGACCGTCATTCCGGCATGGACTGCCGGAATCCAGAGGCCATGGATGGCGACTCTGCCCCGTCCATGGGTTCTGGGTTCCGGCAATCCCTGCCGGAACGACGAGATGAAAATAAATTCATAATCCGCCTCAACTACCTCAAAGGCGCACAATCCGACAAACACAAAAAAGCCATCGTTGACGGGATCATTGCCAAGGCGGGTGGCGACCCAGTGGAAATTAAACGCTGGCTGAACCGCTACATTGCCCGCAACCAATCCGACTTTTTCATCCACAAACGCTTAAAAGCCGCCCTTGCCGAAGACCTCGACATTTTCCTCAAGACCGAGGTTCTTGATGCCGACCAACTGATGGGCGAAGGCGACTTGCCCAAACGAAGCATCAAAGTGGCGCGGCTGGTCAAAATGCTAGGCTTGGCGATTATTGATTTCCTTTGCGCTATCGCTTGGACAATACCAGCCGGAAACTGTTTACCGGTGTGGAGCGTTTTGGTTCGCCGTTTGGCTATCGACTGAAACGGGTGGAAGGCGGCGACGCCCCGGCCCGGACGGTGGATTTGGTCGAAAGCTTGGTGTATTTGCTCGGGCTGGACGTGAACCGGCTGTATCGGGAACCGCCGGGCGTGGTGTTGACCGGCAGCAACCGGCGCGGGCAGTCCGTCGCCGTGTTCTTCCGCGATCTGAGGCAGGACGATTCCACCCAGTGGCTGAAAACCAAGCTTGCCGAACACTCCGCCGACCGTGTCTACACCAATGACGCGGCGGCGTTGTCGTTTCAAGGCTGCGAGCGGTTTGAGGCGATTGAGGCGGTTTTCGCGTTGCAGTTTGGGAGAGAGTAAAATGCCGATGCATGAAATCGTAGGCTACCAACTTAAGGTAGGACTGTTTAAGGTTAAGCCGTTCGTGGTGAGCTTGTCGAACCGTGAACGGCTTAACCGTCCACCCTTCGACAAGCTCAGGGCGAACGGTCAAGCCTTTGGTATAAGTGTCCCGCCTTAAGTGGGTAGCCAAATCGTAAACATTAAACGGTGAACTGTATGCAAATTCATGCCGTCATTGACGATAATTTATATCAACAAGCCATTCAAGCCAGTGGATTGCCGGATACCCAAGCCATGCTGGAAGAGGCGTTGCGGGTTTTGATTGCCAGCAAGTCCCCACCGCAAGACATGGCAGGCTACCTGAACCGGTTTGCCCGGCACTCGCTGTCTTTTACAGAAGAGCGCGAACTCGCTTGGAACGGAGTGGCGGATGAACACCGCGATTCTTGATACTAATGTGATTTTGCGTTACCTCCTTAAAGACAATGCCAAATTGTTTGAGCAGGCCAAGCCGTTCATGGACGCACTCAAGACCGGTCAAAATCAAGCCTATATTTTGGAAGGCGTGTTGGTGGAATGTGTCTATGTATTGTTGAAAGTCTACCAAATACCACGACAAGAGATTGCTGATGCGCTTGGTGGAGTATTAGATTACTCTGGCATTGTCGGTACGGACAAGAAGCGGTTAAAGCAAAGTCTTAAGTTCTTCAGCAAACATAACGTGGACATTGTGGATGCCTTGATTTACGCCACGGCTATAGAACGAGGCTTGGAGATATTTAGTTTCGACAAAGATATTAAACGGTTGAAGCGTATATACGAGCAATGAATGCCTATGCATTTAGGTCTGTCGTTTGAAGTCTGCGAGGGGTTTGAGGCGAATCACTATGAGTTTGTTACTTGATGTGGTGAGCGTTCAGGTACAGCCGGATTATTGGCTAATGCTGGAATTCGAAAACGGTGAACATAGGCGTTTTAACATGGCCCCCTATATGCGCCAAAAGCCGTGGGACAGACTTAAAGCCTCCCCATTGTTCCATCGAGCCAAGGTGGAATATGGCACGGTCGTTTGGCCTGGGGAAATCGACATTGACCCGGAAACACTCTACGAACTGTCTGAACTGACAATTTGACGATGCTCAATCCCTATACGCTTGCACAATGAGACAAGCGACCCATATTTCCGGCCACACCCGCCTAAAAAACTCACTGGTGCTGCGCAATGCCTTGGCGGCGGAGCTTGGGCTGAATTTGGCCCACGTCATGCCGCACTTGTTTCAAGTGGAGGATGCCGTAGGCGCTCAAGCCGCGCTGGACGACAATACTGTTGAATTAAGGAGTAGGTCGGCATCCCCATGCCGACAATGAACTTGTTCTTCCCTCGGCGGCAAAGGGTTGCCGCCCTACGGATTCTGTTGCATAGGCTTAATTCAACAGTATTGGCGTTGGACGAAGGCTATCGGTATGCCCTAGTTTCGGTATGCACAGGCGACAGGGACCGTATCGTAACCTTGGACTCTGCCGTGCGGGAAGCCTGTGCCAAGGCGCGGCTGGCCCCGCGTTATGCGCAATATCTGGCTTTGTTGCTATTCGCCCATTGGAACACGGCGCGGCTTGAAGACAGTGAGGGGTTTTTGGCGCGGTTGAATGACTCAACCCCTCACCCCCCCAACCCCTCTCCCGCAAGCGGGAGGGGAGCTTTGATATCCGAAAGCTTGGAAGCTTTCACCGCAACCGACTTGCAAACGGCGGCCTTCTGGATGGCGACGGCGGCGGGCAAAACGCATGTCCTCCATGCCGGCCAAGCGGGGCAGGCGCACACTGATGTTCTAGGCACGCTCCGCCCGGTCAACGCCGGACGGATTCTGGCCCTTTTGCTTTGGCTTCACTTTTCGGGGCGAGGCTCCAATCCACACTCCCTCACATTTCGTCTGCAAACTGAAACGACCGCTTCCTTAGGGCCTTTGATACGCGCCGAAACTCTTGAACGCTTGCACTTCTTTAGGCATAGCATCGTCACCAGCAGGGCTTCCAGCCGCTCGCGCAGGATGAGCAGTTCCGGCTGCTTGTCCCTTGCCGAGTTGGCGCGGATGACCCGCCCGACGATCTCCCGGCTCTGGTTGCGCAATTCCGTGCCTAGCGTGTATTTGTGGTAGCGGCTGAAACCCGCCACCGCCCGCTCGAAATACACCGCCACGTCCAAGGCTTGTTTGTAAATCGGCAAATGTTCGTAACGCGCC
>CAIODU010000167.1 GCA_903857165.1 uncultured Methylococcaceae bacterium
AGATGAATGGCATCGTAAGCCACCGCGAAGGCTGCGACGAGTATGTTAAATTTTGACAGGTTCATGCCAATGAGGGATTTTATCATGCGGTCATGCTTTTTACCGTTCAGCTTTTTAAATCTCTCGTAGGCCATGGCTTATATATTTTAATTACGGTTTAAAAGTCTTATTGTATAACAGTATTACATGCAGTGAAAGCGTTAGGAACAAGTCTAGTACATCCCCAGCTAAATTGCTTGAGGTAGGTATCAAAAGTCTTAATCCCTTCTTCATCAGGGCAAGGTCAGTACTCCACAAATTTTCAATAACGGAAATAGAGTCAGTCTTAATCCCTTCTTCATCAGGGCAAGGTCAGTACCCCATTCAGTTGGATGGGCGACGGCTACCCTTGTCTTAATCCCTTCTTCATCAGGGCAAGGTCAGTACAGACCTACGGGGCGCAGACCTACAAGATGCAAACGTCTTAATCCCTTCTTCATCAGGGCAAGGTCAGTACAGCATTAGCCGAAGCAGTCCAGGCAGGACTTGTGTCTTAATCCCTTCTTCATCAGGGCAAGGTCAGTACAAACCTACTGGACGCCAATAGGCGAAATTGTCAGTCTTAATCCCTTCTTCATCAGGGCAAGGTCAGTACACTACGCAGCAGCGCACTCAGTAACAGCCCTGTCTTAATCCCTTCTTCATCAGGGCAAGGTCAGTACGATATCGCTTCAGCGATGAACAAGAAGCATCTGTCTTAATCCCTTCTTCATCAGGGCAAGGTCAGTACTGTACCTTCTGGAGGCCGCGTCTGTCAAGGCTTGCAGAGCCTGTTTGCGCGGGTTTTGTTGCATGACAGCAACATTCGCCCTCCGAAGGCTGAAAATAGCCAATTTTCCTAATAAAATCAACATGTGCCAGATTTATATGTATATGCTTATGGAAGACTAATTTATGCATGTGTATTTCTTATGAATGTACTTGAATCAACCCCAATTACAGCCGTTGTAACAACGGAAAAATCCTTCTCAACAGCATTGAATCATGCCGTGCGGGTCAACAGGCCGATTTCATACGGAACCTTGGTCATGTCCTCGGGGGACGCAAAGGTTTGTCCGGCTTCCAAGCGGTTGAGCAGGCGAATCACCACGGCCCGGTCACCGGGCTGCATGTGAATTTGGATTCGGTTTTCAGGTATGGTCACGCCAAACAGCAAACTGAGGAAACGGGCGGTGGCATCATGGCCCACCGCCGATAAAAAGCCTTTGTTTAGGATTGGAATCACATCGGCAACCTCCAAAGGCCCGTCAAAGCGAAACTCGCCATAAGCGGTAAGAACGGGGGAGTTTAGGATGTAGAGTTGAGGTGAGGTTGCTGCCTTCATGCGCTGAACTCCGGGGCTTTTCGGTCGGTAGGGGTATCGACGGCCTTAACTTCGTCGAAGGAATGATTCCACTTGTAGTGCTTGCCCTGCTCCAATTTTTCGAGCTTGGGCGGAAGTTTCAGCAATTCAAAACAGACGGTGTATGGCAAGTAAATCTTGCCTTCGACACATTGCAACTCGCCGACTGATGATTTTACCGCCGCCGCCTTGAAAGCAAGCTTTTCTGGAGTACCGTCCAACTCGCTGGCTGCCATCTGTCCGCCAATTTGCTGACCTAACGGTCGGATGTCGGCCTCGCCGGATAAATAAGCGTTTTCACAGTGCATGTATAGCCTTCCTTGAAACCAATATTCGACAGTCAACCGCTTGGGCAGGCTCTCCCGCCAGTCTTCGCTGATTTCCCCCCACCAAACCGCCATCGCGGTAAATAGGGTGCTAATGCCGACGAAGGGTTCGACGAGCCCGTGCCACCAAGAATCGGAGGCGGTCATGGGTTTGCCCCCGGCAAGGTAGTTCCACATCGCCAATACAACTAACAACGGTATCAGGTAAAGATAGAATTTTCGATTTTTGATGACATAACAAAATTTGGGCTTTAGAAATTTCATTGCCGTTTATCCAGTAGGGAAAAAGAAATTGTCGCATGATTGCACACTGCGGCAATCGACGGCAAGCTTGCCGTGGTTCCATTCGGTAAAATTCAGGAGTAGGATATGCGGCAATTAGTCAACTGGTTTTCGGACACTGCAACAACTTTGGCAACAAGGATGCAATCTTACCCGCTTCCCACCATTCCGATTACGGCCTTGATCTTGGGGTTTAGGCCAGAACACCGCATCCATTTCCGAGGCTTCGCCGGCTCGGCTTGGCGCGGCGCGTTTGGCTGGGCGCTCAAGCGCACGGTGTGTGTGGTGCGCGACATCCCATGCGCCCAGTGCCTGTTGCAACGCACCTGTGTCTGGCCTTATGTGTTCGAGACGCCGCCGCCGCCGGATGCGGAAAAAATGCGCCGCTACCCAAACGCGCCGCATCCGTTTGCCTTAGTCATCGACCCGCAGCCCCATGACGGGCTTTATTATCTCGGCTTGAACCTGTTTGGCAAGGCCCATGCCTATTTGCCGTATTTTATCCATGCCTTTGCGCTGGCCGGACAGGCCGGTTTGGGCCAGCGGCGCGAAGTCTACGGCCTAGCCGAGGTTTGGCAGTTCGCCGATGACTTGGATTGGCACAAAATCCACCGTCCCGGCGAAAACTTGACGCCCTGCCCACAATTTCCCTTGCCCATCCCCGAAACGCCGTCGCGCCTTCGCATTGATTTATTGACACCCTTGCGGATACGCCGCAACGAAGTGTTCGTTGACGCCGCCTCCTTCCGCTTTGCCGATTGGTTTGGCTCGCTGCTGCGGCGGATTTCCATGCTCAGTTACTTCCACTCCGACACGCCGCTGGAAACCGACTTCGCCGCCCTGACCCGCGCCGCCGAGGACGTTCCCATACACCACGCACACCTCCGTTGGGATGACTGGAGCCGCTTTTCCTCGCGTCAGCAGCAGAAAATCCAGATGGGCGGGCTGGTCGGCAGTTTTGAGTTGGACGGGGCGGGTTTAGAGCCTTTTTGGCCTTATCTTTGGCTGGGCCAGTGGACCCACGCCGCCAAGGGTGCCGTCATGGGGTTGGGGCGTTACCAGATCGAGACGGCAAGCTTGCCGGATTCGGCTTCCAAAGAATTGCCGGGTAATCTGTTGTTAGACTGATTTTTAATTTTCTATTCGATATTGAAGGAATCGCTGATGCATAACCCCGTGTTGATGGTGTCAACTTGCGGCACAAGCCTATTGACCAATAATGTCAATAATGCCCCTGACAACGAATTGCGCGGGCAAATCATCCGCTTAGCCAACAAAAAGACGCTGGATGATATTCCTGATGAATGGCGGGGCAAGCTGGTTGAGCATATCCGACAAAGGCGGGAGATTTTACTGGCAGCCGACCTTGAGATTGCCAAAAAGCTGAGTGCCGAATTAAACAGCTTTATTAGCTATTTTGCTGGCTGCATCAACCGCCCACGCGACGAGCATGTGTTGATTTGCACTGATACTTGGCTTGGGGAACAAGCGGCTTTAATCCTTTGTGAATGGCTGGAGGCACATAAGTTGATGGCGCAGGTGAAGCGCATCCAAGACCTGCAAACCTCTGAGTTGACCGAATTTCGTTTGGCGATGTCGGACATTGTGAAATGGTGCGCGGAAACCCTGCCCGGCTATCGGGAAAGCCACTACCACATCGTGTTCAATCTAACAGGTGGTTTCAAAAGTATCCAAGGCTTCATGCAAACTTTGGGTATGTTTTACGCCGACGAGAGTATTTATACCTTCGAGTCCGGCAACCATTTATTATCTTTGCCACGCCTGCCTGTCTGCCTAGACGTGGAACATACCTTGCGCGAAGGTCTGCAAGCCTTTCGTCGCGCAGGGGCGGGGCTTGCCGTTACGGAACAGAATATCAAAGATTTGCCCGAAACTTTGTTTTTGGTGATTGATGGGCAAGCCGTGCTGTCTCCCTGGGGGCAACTCGTTTGGGAGCAAGGGCGGAAAAATATCTTTGCCGAAAAGATTTGGGAACCCGTATCGCCACGCCTACGCCTAGGGGAAAAGTTTTCCGAAAGCACCAAAGGACTGCCGGCAGACCGCATCATTCAAATCAACGAAAAACTCGACGATTTAGCCCGTTTCCTTGAGAACGATGTCAACCCGTCATCACTCAATTTCAAAGATGTCCGCCACGAGAAGCAGAAAATCGCACCGTCCACCCATGAAGCCTATGCTTGGTCGGACTGTGGGGCCAAGCGGCTGTTTGGGCATTATGTTGACGCGATTTTTGTCGTGGACCGCTTGGGCGAACATTTGTAAGGAAATCCCATGACCACTTACGCTTATTTGTTTGAGGCAAAATCCATCCAGTCGTATATTCTCGCCACCAACCGTTTGAAGGAGATTGTCGGGGCAAGCGAGTTGGTGGAAAGTTTGACGGGTTCGTTCGACACGCAGGATGCCTTGCTAGACCATGCGCTTAAAGCTATCGACGGTGAAGGCAAAATCCAATTTTCCCGCAAGGGAGGTGCGACTTTTTATGCGTTTAGCGATGATGCCGGATTGATGGACAAGCTGGCTACCTTGTGGCCGCTGCTGGTAAGGCAATATGCGCCGGATTTGGAGTTTGCCGATGCCCATGACTATGCGGAGACCCTGTATGATGCCTTCGACAAGACTCATAAATTGTTGCTTCAAAACCGAAACCGGCAAACCGCCCGTTTGCCACAAGCCGGACCTTTTGCTATTCGCAACCGCCGCACCGGGGAACCAGCCGTTGGCTATCGCCCTAGCCAAAAAGCTGCCCAAGATGAGCCGGTGGATGCGGCGACTTATCGCAAGCTGAACAAAAAATTTTTCCAGAGCCATCAACTGCCTAAGCGCTTCGCAGAGGATTCCGGCAAAGACGACTGGCCGACATTGCTGACCCCGGAAAAAGGCCAAGAAGGTAAAAGCTTCCCCTTTATCGGCGAGAGCCGCACCATTGCGCTGATTCACGCCGACGGCAACGGTTTGGGCCAAGCCTTGCTTAATTTAAAAAAACACGCCAATAAAAACCAAGCTGATTACCTAACATTGTTCGCAGGTTTCTCCAAAGCCGTGACCAAGGCAACCCAACAGGCTGCCCAGAATGCGACAGAAAAAGTTTTGTTACAAACAGATGATCAAGGTCATCGGAAACTCTATCCTGCTAGACCGATTGTCTTGGGCGGCGACGATTTGACGATCATCGTCAGGGCGGATTTGGCCTTGGAGTTCACCCGCCATTTTTTGGAGGCTTTCGCTAAATACAGCCGCGAGGAATTGGAGGCTTTGCACGAGAAATTTCCGTTCGTGCCGGAACAATTGACCGCCTGTGCCGGGATTGCCTATGCCAAATCCAGCCAGCCGTTTTATCTGTTGCACGGGCTTGCAGAGGGCTTGTGCAAACGGGCCAAAAAACATGCAAAAGATTGGGCAAAAAATCAAAAGCCCGGTGTACACATCCCCTCGACGCTCTCGTTCCATCGCATCACTACCGCCATGGTGGATGAGTATGAAGACATATTGGACTGGGAATTGACGGTGCCCGGAAAACCAAATTCGCTATGCCAAACCCTGCATGATAGGGCGCAAAAGCCTGACCTTGGTAAATCCGATGAATTGGTCGATTTTAGGATTCAGACTTTGCAAGCCTATGCCTTGGAAGAAACTGACGGTTTGCCTTGGCTGGATAAATTGATTGCCTTGCGAGACTTGCTTGACGACGAAGACATGGCACGGGGACCGGCCCGGCAAGTGCTGGGATTGGTCGGTCAAGATTTGGAGCAAGCCAAAAGCCGATATAAGCGTTGGCGGGAGGTTATGGGAAGCAATGAAAAAACCCAGTCAAAGTTGAAGGAATTCAATGAGATTCTTCTAAGTTTGTTAAGTGGGAAGCTAGGCAACGACTTGCCATACGGAAAACCAATAGCGAATAAACATATTGAAACTGTCCAGACTCGTGCCACCCCCCTAGGCGATGTCATTACCTTACTGTCGATTGCGCGAGGCTAACATGGCAACACAAGCAATTTTAACCATCGACATTCAATCCTTTTGGCATCCGGGGACAGGCCAAGGTTTGGGCAGCCATCTTGATGCCGTGACCCATCGCGGGGCGGATAAGCTACCCGCGCTGCCCGGTAAAACTGTCAAAGGTTTGCTCAGGGATGCAGTCAATCGTTGGGAGTTGTTTGGCGGCTATGAACATAAGCCCTATGCCGAAAGCCAGACACCGCTAGTTGAACGTTTATTTGGTTCCCCGCCCGTGCGAAAAGTATCTTTATCCAAGGATGCGGAGGAAGTGAATGACCATACCCAAGGGGGATTGTTGCGCTTTGATCCGGCCTGCCTAGATCCGGTTGACCGTGGTATTTTGACTGACAAACCTTGCCTGATAAACGGGCTGTATTTTAGTCATTTTTCCACTGCCATCGACTATGGTAGCGGAACTGCCGAAAAAAACAGTTTGCGGGGTATCGAAGTGGTTGTTCCTCTGCGTCTTTACGCGGGTATCGAGTGGTTTGGCGAGGAGGATGTGTTGGCAAACAGTTGGATTGAGGCTTTAGCGGAGGCCCTGCCTTTAGTTCGGGCAGTGGGGGCACACCGTTCTCGGGGGTTTGGACGGGCTACGTTGACTATCGAGGAAGCGGTATGAAAGGTTTCGATTTGACGATCACATTGCTGGAAGATGCCGTGTTTTCCGAACGCACTGCCACCGAAGGCGGACACAGGGGCTTGCCATACATTCCCGGCGGCGCATTGTTGGGTGTGGCAGCCAGCCGCCTTTACCGCAGCTTAAAAAATAACCAAGAAACTTTTACCCTGTTCCACTCCGGCAAAGTTCGCTTTGGCAACGGTTTGCCTTTGGACGATGTCGGCGAAATTGCCTACCCCGTGCCGTTTTGCTGGCACTCGCTTAAGGACGAGACTTATGTCAGCCATGGACATATCGAACCGGATAAAATCCACAACCTGTCTTTGAATACCGAACAAGGCGAACGTCAGTTCTCCCAGTTGCGCGCCTGTTTTGTCACGCTGCGAGGCGACAAGATCGAACCTAAAAAGGGTTTGCGCATGAAAACCGCGATTGATCCTAATACTGGGCAAGCCAGAACTGCCGCCCTGTTCGGTTATGACGCACTTGAGGCGGGTTCAAAATTTCGGGCTTCCATCGAGATTGACGACGATGTTGACGATGGTTTAGTCGGTCGGCTGCAAGCCTCTTTGTCAGAGAAAAAATTATTGTTGGGTCGCTCCCGGTCAGCCGAATATGGAAAAGCCGAGGCGATATCGTCGGGACTTACACGAGTCAAGCAAGGACAGCCCGATGACAGCCAATCGACGCTTACACTTTGGCTGCTGTCCGACCTTGCCGCCACTGACGAAAGGGGGCAGCCAACGCTGTACCCCAAACCGCAATGGCTAGGATTGCCCAAGGGTGAGTTGCTGTTGGAGAGAAGTTTTGTCAGGACTCGGCGCTATTCTCCTTGGAATGCCCATCGGGGCGGGCCGGATATGGAACGGCAAGTGATCGTTCAAGGCAGCGTGATGGTATTCGAGTTGAATGCGCCGTTAATGGACTGCCATAGACAACGCCTTCAGGCTGGATTAGGCTCGTTCCGCGAAGCCGGTTTGGGTAGAATTTGGGTTGAACCAGAACTGTTAACCGAACTACATCCCGAATGGGACAAATCATCTGCTGTGGAATCCAATGACCGCCCCGTCACTCTACCAATAATGGAGGGTAAACAATCTGATTTGATTCTCTGGTTGGAAAAGCAAACCCAACAACGGTCAGGCCGACAAACGGAACGCGAACAAGCACGGAATCTAGCTGAAAAATACATGAAACTGCTTGAATCAGCAAGAATTTTAAAAGGTTTGGACGCTAAGGCATCGATTGGGCCGTCTGCCAGCCAATGGGGCAGCGTAAGCGAGGCAGCGAAAAATGCCAAGAATGAGGAAGAACTCTACAGCAAGTTATTTGATGATAATGATGGTTGCTGCAAATTCAAAGCCCCCGGCTGGAAGGACGAATTTTTTAGTGAAACTCACGATAATAGCTTCGCCACTTGGATTAGGGAGATATGGAAAAAGAACCCTGATCGCCGTCTGTTACAACACCTTGCCCGCGAAATTCAATCCATTCTTAAGGAGGGCAAACGCTCATGACACCGAATTTGCCTTTTTTTTATCTGGCGCGTTTGACGCTGGAAACCTTAACCCCTCTTTCCATAGGAACGGGCGCGGCAGACGGTGTGTTTGATGTTGAACTGGTTCGAGATGCCAATGGCCTTCCCACTATTCCCGGTAGCAGTTTGGCAGGCGTGTTGCGGCATCTTTACTGGCAAACTTACGGCGAATCAGACAAGGAAATTCAAAGACTGTTTGGATTTCAGTCCCTTAATGAGGGCGAACCTTCAAAACTCCATGTATCTTGGGGGGGTGATTCAGAATAGTCACGGCATTCCGGTGGAGGGGTTGTGGCTAGGGGAAAAAACTGAACATCTCAACACCGATATCTTGCTGAAAGTGGCCCGTGCCACCGCCGAAGTCCCCGTCATTCGTGACCGGGTGCGTATTACGCATCGTGGGGCGGCATCCGATCAGGGGAAATTTGACCGGTCTGTACTGCCTGCTGGCTATCGCTTCAGCATGGAATTGTCCCTGTGGAGTGATACCGCGAATGATCCAAGCTGGCAAAACATCATCAATCTGCTGGCCCATCCTCTGTTTCGTTTAGGCGGTGGCGGAAGGGCGGGTTTGGGGAAAGTTAAAGTGGCGCTTGCCCATGGGCAATGTTTTGATTTGAAGAATAAGGATGACCGAAAGGCGTTTGCTGATTTGCCCGCCTCCCTAGCCTTTGTGCAGGGAATGCCAGAGATCAAACCTGTTCACAACCCATGCAACCGATTGGTTAGTGCTACGTTGAAATTGCAGCCATTAAATTTTTGGCGCATCGGTCAAGGCGACAGTCCCCACCTAAAAGATGCCAACAATAAACCTGCCGATCTATTGCCCAAAACTGAACAAAGGGTGATTTGGAAAGATGGCAAAGGCAAACCAGCCGTGGCTGAACTGCTGGTTCCTGCCACGTCGGTCAAAGGGGCTTTGGCCCATCGAGTAGCCTTCCATGCCAACCGACTTGATGGTGAAGGGACATGGGCGGATGAACATGGCGAAATGACAAAATATGACAAGTCTGAGGAATGCAAAGCGGTGCAATCCCTATTTGGATTTGCTCGCAATGACCGGATTAATCCAGAGAATGACAAACAAGAACCGGATACAAAAGGGCAAGCAGGTCGGCTTTATCTCGACGATACCTTTGTGGCGTTTGATCCCTGTGAAAAATCCAAAGACTTGCAAATGATGATGCATAACGCCATCGACCGTTTCACTGGCGGTGTGCGCGAGCATTTCCTGTTCTCCGAAGAATTGGTTTGCAACAAACCCTTCGCCCTTTCTTTCATCATCGACACTCGTCAAGTGGAACCCATTGCCCGAAAAGCCCTACGTTTGGCCTTGGATGACCTCTGCCAAAGCCGGTTGAGCCTTGGTGGCGGCGGGGGCAAGGGCCATGGTTTTTTCAAAGGTGAAATTCAGTGGTCAGACCAAGGCGATTGGATCAATGGCAGAAACAACCTTGAGGAGGCGGCATGAAACCTGAAGAACTCTTGCAAGCGTATCAACAAATACCTAAAGGCATGGGTTTACCAGAGATGCGGATTGAGCGCATCGAATCTGAACCCAAGCGCTTAAGCAACAAGCAAGAAGTGCTTAAAAAAATTCATGACTTCCAACCCGAAGCGGCGTGGGTCGGCTTCCAAAGCGCCAATATCATTTTTGGTTCTTTGGGGATTGAACCATTTTACCGGGACGATTACGGCGAAGTCTTGTCCGCCGAGTGTTGGAACGGCAAGACCCAACAATCCTTGCACATTCGCTATGACGGTACTCTTTGGTTGTCTACTACCTTTCAATTGGGCAAAGGCGATGAATACCTAGTCGATGATTATGTTCTAGTCGCCACAGACAAATCATTTGGCAAGCTTAAGTATCAGCGCTATTGGAAAATGGGTGGCGAGCAAGGCGCAACAGTCTTTCTGGCTTGTTTTGTCGGCTTTGAAAACAACAATTAAGGTCAATGCCCCATGGAACAACAAAAACAAACACGTTGGAATAAACCGCATGGAAGGCCAAACAATTATGAATCTGCCATGACGGAAATTGATGCACCCTATAACTTTGTCCGCCTATCCCGATTCATTTTTAGCCCTCCTTGGCAAAACGCAGTTTCCCAAGATTTGCCATTCAAAGAGGGTTTAAGCGGCAGCATTCCCCTCACCATCACTGCCCATACGCCTATTTTGGTGGGTGGTCAGCATGGCGAAGGGAACCCCGTCCATTTCTTCCAACTGCCCGACGAAAACGGACGGTGGCAATACGCCATCCCCGGCTCCAGCCTACGCGGGATGATACGCAATGTGTTGGAAATTGCGGCATTCGGTAAAATGTCAGGGGTTGAAGATAGGCGGTTGGGGGTGAGGGATTTGACTTCCGGGGCCAGAGCCTTTTATGGCTCAGTCATGACCAAAGGCAATCCAAGAAATTCCTACGAACCCAGAGTCAAGGCTGGCTGGCTGAGTTATGACAGCAATCTCGCCCAGTGGACAATCAGCCCCTGTGAGTTTGCCCGTGTCGAACACAGCGATCTGAAAGCCTATGCTTCCACCATCTTCACAGGCCGTCCCTCTGCCGAAGAAAAATACAAACTGTGGTCGTCCCGCACACCGCTGGAGATTAAATTCACTGCGGATGCCCCCGGAGACCACCCCCACTCAAAAGGCAAATTTCTTCATTACCGCAAGGCAAGAGAACTCGGCAAGGGGACAGAACAAGGGATTTTGGTTTTTACTGGTCAACCGGGTCCCAATAAACATATGGAGTTTATTTTCTTCAACGCATCCTCGGCAAAAGCCGGCCTGAAGATAAAAGAAAAGGTTTGGCGTGGGTTTATGGATATTCATAATGAAACCAATGCTTGGGAATATTGGAAAAGCAAGAAACCATTTGGGCCAATACCGGTATTCTACTTGACGGAAAAAACTCAGCAGGTGGAATCCCTAGGATTGGCGATGATGTACAAGCTGGCTTACACCAACACGATTGGTGAAACCATAGACCATACCAACCCTGCACACCGTTCAACTGATTTTTTTGATTTGCCCGAATTGATTTTTGGTTCCACCCGTGAGGATACTGGTTATAGCCTCAAAGGGCGGGCCGTTTTCTCACATGCCGTTTGTAACTCGTCAGCTAAACCTTTGCCCGAAAAGGCTACAATACTGAATTCACCGAAGCCCACCTATTATCCGAACTACATCCGACAAAATGCCGACCCTGTTAATTGGAAACTAAAAGATGGCAACGAAGGCTATCAAACCTATCGCGATGAAAAAGCCGAAATCCGTGGTTGGAAACGGTATCCTGTTCGTAATAAAGCCGAACCACAAGCACTCACTTCCGATCAGGCACAAAATAAAAATGTACAAGTCCAGCTTAACCCATTGGATGCAGGTGCAATTTTTTCTGGACAATTATCTTTTCATAACCTGAAGCCCGAGGAATTGGGTGCTGTGGTTTGGGCATTGACTTGGGGGGAATCCAAGACAAAGGATTCGGATAGTAAACCACGTTATCGACATGCCATTGGCATGGGGAAATCCTTTGGCTATGGTCAAGTGAGTATCACTTTAGGCCAGCCAGTTTTGATGCCTAATTTAGACGAAAATAATATTACGCTAGAAGAATGCGTCAATCGCTTCATTTCTTGCATGAATGACGCTTATGCTGATGCCCAAGGCAACCAAGAAGATGCACAAAGCTGGATTGATTCCGAGCAATTGCAACAATTATTGGCTATGGCAGACCCGGAAGCAACCAGAGATTTCCCCGGTCGCTTGCGGCATATGAAAATTGAAAGGCCCAACGAATTTGTTGCAGCGAAAAGCAAGGATAACTTGTTTGTCCTACCCGAATATTCACGTTACCAAGGGCAGGACGATGCAAGATTGTTTCCTGAACCTGTCGTCAGTGGGTTCACTCGCGATGCTGGCAATAGACCTTCACATGCAAATGCTCAAGCTAAAGCTTGGCTGGATCGGACTATCGAAGAATTGACAGCTAAGCATCATACAGAATGGGCGACAATATTAAGGGGAAAGCTCCTAGCGGAAATTTGGCAGACTATTGCTGATGAATCCTTAAAACTTGCCGTAAGAGAAGTCATTGAGAAACTTTGGCATGAGCAAGGCTGGTGGGAGTCACCACAAGGAAAATCATTGAAAGCCGCGAAGGCGATTTATGGGGGATAAAGAAAAAGGGTATAACCTGTCACCCGATCATGCAAGGGCGACAGGAAACCAACATGAGTGCAGCAATTCTCATTATGAGCCAAAGTGCTGATAGACAACTCGTCATTCCGGCAGGGATGCCGGAATCCAGTCACAAGGATGTGAATCTAGGGGTCGCCATCAAGCCTTTTTCAAACACTTACGCAACCGACATGTCACCGTCCGTGGCACTGGATTCCGGCATCCATGCCGGAATGACGGCAATGGAGCCATAA
>CAIODU010000168.1 GCA_903857165.1 uncultured Methylococcaceae bacterium
GCGCTCTCGAATTGAAACCCAGTGTCTTCCCGATGCTGGGTCGGCGCATATCCGCGTCAATCAATAATACCTTGCCCATTTGAGCCAGGGCGAACGCCAAAGTCAGAATAATGGTGCTTTTGCCTTCGCCCGTTAGCGATGAAGTCACTGCCATGGTTTTGTGGGGGAAATCCAGGCTGGATAACAATACACCCGTCCTGACGGTTCTGATGGACTCGCCAAAGCTGGATTGGCTGTCTTTTAAAAAAATATCGGCAAGATTTAATTTATCCCCTTTCCGTGCGGTTTTGATAAAAGGCACGAGCCCCAACAAAGGCACCCCTAGTTTATTTTCCAGATCACTGGCATCCTTGAACGAGTTATCCAGGCGCTCGATAAGGAAGGCGAGTAGCACCCCCATGACCAAGCTGGCAAAGAAGGCAGTGGTGATGATGATCCGCTTTTTGGGTTTTATCGGGGTTGTAGGCTTGTACGCCCGGTCAATGAAGCGGGCATTGTCTGGCTGCAAATCCCCGGCCTCCTTGGTTTCCTTAAGGCGATTGAAAAACATTTCATAGAGGTTCTTATTGGATTCCACTTCACGTTGCAATTCGCGCATCTGCGATTGTTTTTTTGAAAGCCCTTGAATTTCCCTTTTGCCTCTTTCCAAAGACGCGCCAAGGGCCATTTCATTGGACTTGGCAGTTTCGTAGCGGTTTTTGATGCTTTCAGCCAGGCTTGAAACCTGTTTTTCAAATGACTTTTCAGTCGAGTCTATCTCAGACCGAATACTGATCATCTTTGGATGCAGGTGGCCATAGCGTTTGGACAACTCAGACTCCCTGGTACGCAATTCCACCAATTTGGTATTCAGCGCTTGTGTACTTGCATCACTGAAAATTTCGGGAACGGAATCGACCGATTTATGCAGATCTTCTCCCAACGCCTGAATTTTACGATTCAAGTTCTCCAGTTGCGCCCGCGATTGGCGCGCTGCCTCGAGCGATGCCATGGTGGATTCGATCTCTTTGGTCGTCAGGGTGAATATCCCTTCTAGATCGACCAGATTCTGCTTTTCCATAAAATCCTGTAGATTCCGTTCCGACTGGGCCAGTTTTTCTTTCAGCGCTTCGAGGCGGGAAGACATCCATGCAGTTGCCTGTCTAGTTAATTCAGATTTTGTATTGGTGCCACCTTCAATATACACCTCACCCACGGTATTTGCCGCCAGCATGGCCAGTTCCGGATCCGCAGATTCAAAACTGATTCTCAAGATATGCGTCCCTTTCACTACCTCTATGCTCATGCGCCCTTGAAAAGCGGGTATCAACTTTTCCTCAAGACTGAGAGGCGATGATTCACTTGAAATTGTCGGTGCAAGCTCAACCGGCGGGCTTTTAGGCAACTCAATCGGCATCCATTTTCGCCAATCGAATTGGCTGGTCTTTTCTTCTTTAAGTTTCGGATTGAATTCTGGATAGTCGATCAAGTGGAGCTTTTCAATCGCCATTCTTGCCAGATCCCGGGATTTCAGGATTTCGATCTGGCTTTGCAGATAATCATTTTTATTGGTGTCCGCCGCGTAAATATCTTCAATGGAGACAACTTTAACCTGCTTGGATTCCATCAATAGGCTGGCCGTTGCTTGGTAAATCGGGGTTTTCGGCCAAACGACCAAGGCGGTTAGCAGGGAAACCATGACGGCAAGGCCGATTATGCCTAGCCAGTGTTGCCGGATGATAGCCCAGTATTGCCGAAGATCAAGCTGGCCTTCATTGCCGTCATCCAGATTGTCAGCGTCGATGACTTGACGGGAAGACGTAGCGTCATTATCCATAAATTAGTTATTATTATTGGGGGTTAGAGGGCATATTATGTTGTAAGTTAGGCTGGGCCGACTCGGTTTTTATTTCTCAACATTAAAAGAAACTTTCATCCACTAGGAGAATATCTCCGGGATGGATCGGGGAGTTTAGCTCCACTTCTTGTGGGGTATGGCTAGGATCGTCGTCATGGACGATGCTCATGCTGTTTCTTGAGGCACGCTCGGTAAGCCCGCCTGCGAGCGCAATGGCTTTTTGCACGGTTAGCCCCGGTAAAAAAGGATAGCCACCCGGAGACTTGACTTCACCGTTGATAAAAAACTGCCGATATCCTAGCATCCTGACGTTGACTTTAGGTGATACGAGATAGCCTTTTTTCAATTGCTCGGTCAGCAGGGTTTCCAGTTCGCTGACAGTCATTCCCTTGACCTTGATTTCACCTAAAAATGGATAAGATATGGTCCCCGCGTCGCTTAGGACAAAATCAAGGCTAAGTTCCGGTTCCTCGTAAACGGTCACTTTGATCTGGTCGCCAACGCCGAGCTTATAATCAGACATCGATTTTTCACCAGACATAGCGATGTTGACGACACTAAACAGTGTTATTAAGGCTAATAATCGGATTGCACGTTTCAACATCATAGGAATATTACCGTGGCTATTCATAAAGTCAAATTGACATTTAAAACCATCATATTCTGGTCATAATTGTAGGAATTCCTGTTGGAATCCCGCCTATTATAGGTATAACTCAACCCAAATCCAAGCCATGGCCGCATTCGATAATTCAACCCAACCGTCATTCCCATGGATGTATCGCTAGTCTCTGGAGTTGTTCCCACATAATTCTGTGTGCCAGCCATCAACTGTAGTTGACTGTTAAGTCTAGGGCTCCAAGTATGCAACCAGCCCAAAGAAAATTGCTTCTGGTTAATATAACTGCCCGTGCCTATGCCTATGTTAGGCAGATTGTTCTGGCTGGCAGTCAGAGTAAAGCCTGAATAAGTCCACGGCTGCCAGGTTACGTTGATCATCCCAGTCAACCCCAGATTGGTTTTTCTACCATCATCATATTGCAAGTCAAACATTCCGAGCTTGATGCTTCCCGTCGTTTTGCCCGCCGCTTTCCAAGTGGCACCAAATAGATAGTTTGTTTGGTAATAATTATTATTTAATATAGTAGCTTGTTTATTGGTGTATTTAATGAGAATATGATTAATTTCAAATAACGCTTGAGTTTTCGGCATAACCTTATACAGGAAGGTTCCGCCTAGGTTAATATTATAGTTATCCTGATACGAATATCTGGTAAGCACTAGGGGAGTTGGAGCGCTAGTTTGGCTGTCATAATTTATTTCAGAATATCCCGCCCTAAATATTAGATTTCCTTGCGCCCCTTGCGCCCCAAATTGGTAAGTGGCTTGATAATTGTTCCGGGTGTATTTAACAGGCTTTAGATTTTGCGTATCGACGGAACCCTGGGTTAAATTCGTTCCTATGGGATTTTGACCAAAACTCAGTGAACTGATCAAATCCAATTTATTGCGGTAGTTAAAAATCCAATGACTTGAGCTACTAAGTAGGTTGGTGGTGGTGTCATTTTGCGAAAAGCTTGCGTAGCGAATGTCGGTCAAGCTATAAGACATATCAAAAGAAAGCCGATTCCATTTTCGAGTAAATTGAAGACGGGGATTGATCGTTGTGAACCATGATCCATTCTTTTGTGCATTAATGAAAAAAACATTATCATTGTAACCCTCGCTGATACTTAAGCTAGGATTCAAGTCGATTGGACCCAAGCGCACAACTTGCGATGCGTCCACCTTGACCGCCATGCAACACATCAACACAAAAACCAGTAAAAAATTGGCCATCGAAATTGAATAATTCAAAATTATCACTGGCTAATTTTATCGGTCAATGGTGTCTCCCGCAAAGACAGTGCAATCCAAGCAATAGCCATATTCAATATGAACAATAAAGCATTCGACGGAATTTGTAAATTGAAATCGACACAGGAATGAATCAATATGGCTATGATGCCCATTACACTACCAAAACCCATGCCTCTTCGGATACCCGTATGTTGATTGAGTTGAGCTTTCATACCCGCATGCAAGCTAAACAAAACGGCAAGTGACAATGGCACAAAACCGATGACTCCAAATTCACATGCGAACTCAACATAGTCGTTATGGACGTGGTCCCAGAAACCCATACTGCCATTATGATCGTATTGACAAAATATATTGTAAAAACTGCCTACACCGGAACCCGTAAGCCAATAATCCTTGAATAAAGGCAAGGCACTAACATCAGCCTCATCACGATCCTCGGTGACCAGAGTTGTTTGTTGTATTCGGGTTGCAACCTTTTCGATGCCAAACCATTGACCCACAATAAACATATCTATAATGATGAGGCTCGCCAAAAGAATGGCGGCGGAGCGTTTTGCATTTTTAAATAAAGCCATGCTTAAACTACCAGAAATCAATAGACTGGTAAAAAATGCCGTGTTGCCCATCCTCGATTTCGTAAGCACCAGAGCGATTACCATAATCGCCAGACCTATCCGTATCAGCGCCTTCGGACCCAACAGCAGTTGTAAGACGCCTTTTAGCCGGGCTCGCCACCTAGTGGAGCTATTTATTTTGGGATAGCTCATCAATAGCCCAATCCCTATGCCCAAACACATTTCAAGGTAACCGGCCAAGTGATTCCGGTTGACGAATGTCCCGTTCGCGTCCGTCCAATCCTGTCCGCTTAAAGCCCTCAGGCTCGCATAACTTGCCTGGAGAACGCCTCCGACCAACAGGGTGCAGGCCAACATTTTCAACCTATGGCTGCTATCGACTACCAACAGCACCAATCCAAAAAACACCAGATAAGCCGTTCCTTTGAGCAGCGAGAACAGTGAAGCATCAACATCGACGCTAAGGGGAACCGAGTGGCCCTGCATTTTCAACTCGGAGGCGTAGACTTCAGTGGCGTAGGGCGATAAGGCATCTACCCAATTCTCCGGCAACGGGATCAGTTGTACGCCATTCCATGCCACCGCCAAAGCCAAGGCCAGCAAACATGGTTTGGCCAAAATAAAGGGGGCTGGGATTGCGACCTTGCCGAGGCTGTACAGGCATAGCCAACACCCAGCCAACAAAAAAATACCAAGCATCAATAAGGCCGCCGACCATGGCCGGTTGCTTCCCAACGGAATGGGCGACCACAGCAATAAAAACAACAGGCCGAGATAGATGAATCGACCGTTGGAACCTGCAATCGGCAATTTAAAGGATTTTCCTTCGTTTGCCTAATTAGGACTTTTAGCCGGTAGATTTCTCAATGCATCCAACTTAGCTTGGTTTGCAATCTTCTGGTTGTCTATCATTATCTGTAAGGCATCGCATTGAGCTTTCAATGCTGGGTCTGTTTTTGCCTGTTCCAACTGGGCGCTGCTACAAGGAATCACAGCCCATGTTTGCGGGGCAAAAAACAAAGCGCCCAATATCGCCAAGACTTGCACTAGCATCGCCAATTTAATTTTCATGTCTCTCACCAATTGATATTATCGAACATCAGTCGTCACCGTTTTAATTATAACCTCTAATCAGAAAAGCGCGGTCCATTTTCGCGAATTCCAAAATGGACCGAATCCAATTCCAGTGGCGAAAAAGTGGCGGCATCCATGGAAAATCAGGCATGGTTCAAAAACAGCCTTTTTTTGGTAACTGATGTTACGCACGGATGTGAAAGCTGCATGAGACGATGACTTACCGCCTAACACTACGGAGCGTCAAAGCTTGCTTTGACTTGAGATTGGAAAGGCAAAGCTTGCTTTGCCTGTCAAAGCAAGCTTTGACGCTCC
>CAIODU010000169.1 GCA_903857165.1 uncultured Methylococcaceae bacterium
CAGCCTCGGCGACACCCCCCAAGCCCTGCGCGACCTCTCCGTATCGCTCAACAACGTGGGCCAAGTCGAGGCCGACCTCGGCAACCTCGAACCCGCCCGCGCCGCCTACCGCGAAAGCCTTGTTCTCCGCCGCCAGTTGCGGCAAGCCTTTCCCGACCATGCGCAGTTAGTGCGGGATTTGGCGTGGATTGAGGCACGTTGGGCTGAATTTATTGAAAGCCACGACGAGGCTTAGATCTGTAGCCCGGATGGACATTGCAATTAAGACAAGCCGTCATACCGGCATGGATCGCCGGTATCCAGATTGCGGATACCCCAAAACCCCGCCGTCCATGGAGCCTAGGTTCCGGCGCTCCCTGCCGGAACGACGATGATTTTATTAACTCAATGGCAATGCCGTATCCGGGGGATCGGAGTGCCAATATCCCGCATTTCGCCTCGCTTCATGCGGGCTACATCTTTATTAAGTTTTTTTGAGGATGATTTTATGGAATCCAATGATATTGAACTCGAATATGTCGGCTTTTGGGCGCGGGTGGGTGCGAGTATCATCGACTCCATCCTCATCTGCATTATCATCTGGCCGGTGGTGACGGCGGTCTATGGCACTGACTATTGGCTGGACGATACCTTTATCAAAGGCCCGGTGGACTTTCTGGTGACTTGGGTTTTCCCGGCGGTGGCGGTAGTCCTGTTTTGGATCGCCAAACAGGCCACGCCGGGAAAGATGGCCATTTCGGCTCGCATTGTCGATGCGGAAACGGGCAAGAAACCTAGCAAAGGCCAATTGACAATCCGCTACCTTGGCTACTATGTCTCCATGATTCCTTTGTTTCTTGGGATTTTCTGGGTTGCCTTTGACCGGCGCAAACAAGCCTGGCATGATAAATTGGCAGGTACGGTCGTGGTGCGGCCAAAATGCCGTGGCCCACAAGCTGTTGTTTTCAAAAAATAGGCTCGGAGGGTGCGCGAGCGGATCCGCCGCCGAATCGGGCGGGTGTTTGTCCAAAAATTGCGTGTTAACCGATGTTGCGCAGGGAGCGTCAAAGCTTGCTTTGACCGCCTGTCGCAGACAGGCAGGGGCAAGGCAAGCCTTGCCAGTCAAAGCAAGCTTTGACGCTCCTTTTATACCTATACCGGGGTGACGGAACCAAAACCTTAATTCAAATGGATTCTATTGTTTATCCGGGTTCTCCCGATAAAGGGTAATGACATGCCCTATAGCCTGGATCAACTCTGCCCCGGTTTCCGTGCAGATCATGCCGGTCATTTCACGCCGTTTTTCGCGATCCTCCGCATTGACGCGGACTTTGATCAATTCGTGGTGGTCCAAGGCCGAGTTGATTTCGAATAACACGGAGGGGCTAATCCCGGCCTGCCCGGTTATAATAACCGGCCTGAGTGCATGGGCCTTGGCGCGGAGTTGTTTCTTCAGTTCGGATTTCAAACGATTGTCCTGTTCAATAAAAGTTTAAAGGTTTATCAATTAATGGCGAGAAGCGGCAGTAGTCAACGCTGGTTGACCGAGCATTTTTCCGATGAGTACGTGAAGCTGGCGCAAAAGCTAGGCTACCGTTCACGGGCCGTGTTCAAGTTGGAAGAAATTGATTTGCGCGACCGACTCCTCAGGCCGGGCATGTCCGTCGTGGACTTGGGGGCGGCGCCGGGTGGTTGGTCGCAGTACATGGCGAAAAAAATCGGCAGGCACGGCAAAATTATAGCGTTGGACATCCTTCCAATGGAAGCAATTCCGGGAGTTGAAATAATTGAGGGCGATTTTCAAGAAGAGCCTGTGCTTAACCAACTGCTGGAAGCATTGGAGGGGAAGCCCGTCGATTTGGTTTTGTCCGACATGTCCCCGAACATGAGCGGAACCCGCATGGTGGACCAGCCGCGCACCATTTACCTGGCCGAGTTGGCCTTGGACATGGCTCGGCGGGTATTGAAACCAGGCGGTGCGTTGGTGGTCAAGTTGTTCATGGGGGCCGGTTTCGACGAATACCAGAAAGAGGCGCGAAGTTCGTTTTCCAGCGTGGCGAACCGCAAACCGAAGGCATCCCGTGACCGCAGCCGTGAGGTTTACCTCGTTGGCAAAAGTTTCAAGGGCTAGCTTTATTGGAACCAACATCAATGAATGATAGTCTACGCTTGAGTTGGCACAAGAACGACAATTCTGAAATTTTAACTGGATGCACAGGAAAACAATGCCGGTTGGAATTTATCCTGATAAAATTACCAAAGTATTGACTTGGATACTCATCCGTTAATAGGGAGTGTGAAGTGAACGATATGCTAAGAAACATTATTATATGGGTGGTCATTGCCGTTGTGCTGGTGACTGTTTTCAATAACTTCGGTTCCAAGAAAACCGTTGATGCGAACATCATGCCCTACTCTCAATTCATCGCTGCGGTGAATGATGCGCAGGTCAAGCAAGTCAGCATCGAGGGCCAAAACGTCCAAGGTCTTTTGGCCACGGGGGAAAAGTTCAGCACTTTCGCCCCGGACGACCCGCATATGTTGGATGAGCTTCTGAAAAACCATGTGGAAGTGAAAGCGGTGCCTCCAGAGCAGCCGTCCCTGTTGATGCAGATTTTGATCTCTTGGTTTCCGATGTTGTTGTTCATCGGCGTGTGGGTTTTCTTTATCCGCCAGATGCAGGGAGGCGGTGCCGGCGGCCGTGGGGCAATGTCCTTCGGCAAGAGTAAGGCGAGGCTCTTGGAAGAGGATCAGATTAAAGTCACCTTCGCTGACGTGGCGGGCTGTGACGAAGCCAAGGAGGAAGTCACTGAAATGGTCGATTTTCTGAAGGACCCCGGCAAGTTTCAAAAATTAGGCGGGAAGATACCGCGTGGCGCTTTGATGATTGGCCCCCCCGGAACCGGCAAGACCCTTCTGGCGCGTGCCATTGCCGGCGAGGCCAAGGTGCCGTTCTTTACGATTTCGGGTTCGGATTTCGTGGAAATGTTCGTCGGAGTGGGTGCTTCGCGTGTCCGGGACATGTTCGAGCAGGCGAAGAAACACGCCCCATGCATTATCTTCATAGACGAAATTGACGCTGTCGGCCGGCATCGTGGTGCGGGATTGGGCGGTGGACACGACGAACGCGAACAGACGCTCAATCAATTGTTGGTTGAAATGGACGGTTTCGAGGGAAACGAGGGTGTGATCGTCGTTGCCGCGACTAACCGCCCCGATGTGCTTGACCCGGCCTTGTTACGGCCCGGGCGCTTTGACCGCCAGATCGTAGTGGGCATGCCCGATGTCCGTGGCCGCGAGCAGATACTCAAGGTTCACATCAAGCGGGTGCCTTGTGCCGACAACGTGGAAATCAAATATCTTGCCCGTGGAACCCCAGGGTTTTCCGGGGCCGACCTTGCCAACCTGATTAACGAAGCTGCCCTGTTTGCCGCCCGCAAAAACAAGCTTGAGGTGCAGATGGACGATTTCGAGAAGGCCAAGGACAAAATCCTCATGGGTGCCGAACGCACCTCGATGGTGATGAGCGTCGAAGAGAAGAAACTCACCGCCTTCCATGAGGCGGGACATGCCATCGTCGGTCGCTTGGTGCCCGAACACGATCCGGTGTATAAGGTCAGCATCATGCCGCGTGGGCGTGCCTTGGGGATCACCATGTTCCTGCCGGAAAGGGATGCCTACAGTGCCAGCAAGCAGAAATTGGAGAGTCAAATCTCCAGCCTGTTTGGCGGTCGCCTGGCGGAGCAGATCATTTTCGGTAAAGATAAAGTGACCACTGGCGCATCCAACGACATCGAACGGGCAACGGCGCTCGCCAGAAACATGGTGACGCGCTGGGGTTTGTCCGACCGGCTTGGGCCTTTAGCTTATAGCGAAGAGGAGGGGGAGGTGTTCTTAGGCCGTTCCGTGACCAAACACAAGTCGGTGTCCGAAGAAACTTCCCATCTCATTGACGAGGAGATTCGTTCGTTCATCGACCGCAACTACGAACGGGCCGAACGTTTGCTGAAGGAAAACATGGAAAAATTACACGCCATGGCCGATGCCCTGATGAAATATGAAACCATCGACCGCCTGCAAATTGACGATATCATGGAAGGCAAGACGCCTCGCCCCCCTGCGAACTGGGGAGACAATACCCCTACGGACACGGGAGCGGACGGCAGGGGAAGGCATGAAGGTAAACTCGACGAATCTGGCAATATTGGCGAACCGGCAGAGCTTCATTAATTAAGGGGGTATTTAGTCATAGCCCAACAAAAACCCCCGTTTCTAATTCAGACTCGGGGGTTTTTAATGACTTTTGTGTTGCACTCGATACTAATAGAGTGGTTGCACAGCGCACCTGCTTAATCCAGCCGGTTTTCGATAACCATAAACCACGGTCTGTGTTGGGTCATTTGCAAATAACCATCAGAGGTCAAAGTTAAAATGCTTTTGGAAACCGAATTGCGCACATTGCCGCCAATGGCATAGAGAAATCGCCCGTCAACTTGCGCGACGATATCGCAATGCAGTTTCGCATTCAGGGACAGGGGCAGTTCCTCCACCACTTCGCCGAAGTAGCCTTCCCCCCGATTGGCGCAAATCAAATCACCTGGTTTGGGTTTATATTCTTGGATGGTATGGGGTATGAAGACCGCGCCTGGAGTACGCCCCACGGCGAGAAAATGGGACAGATAATCTCGATGTGAGGCCGCTGGGGGGAACAATCCTTCTGAAACCCCCGCCTCTTGCATGACCCAACTGATGAAGGCGGCGGACCAAGGCTGCTTGCAATCCTTGCCCGACAGCCTAGACATCCCAACTGTCCGCCAATAGCGGTTGACCCGTTCGCTATGCGAAAAATCGTCATCCTCCCAGGCTCCGACATGGGGAATGCTTTCCCCGTCCTTCTCGATGATCACTTTCTGCTGGCCGAAAAAAATCCATTCCTCGGTCGCTGCCTCTATGATTTTATGTTTCCAAGAATCGACTGCAATTTCGGTGACGGCTGGAGCCGTTTCAGGCTCGACTTTTACAATGGTCACAGGGGGCTTTTTTGCCGAGCAACTGGCCAAAGCCAATGATAGAAAGAAAACTAAGGGTTTGCTGGTCATAGTGGGTATGAAGTCGGGTTTTTGTGCTGGATAATCACCGCGTCGGACGACGGGCATCGCGAAACCAAGGCCGGTATTGTTCCATTTTCGCATGTTGCGCCTCGGGGGCATGGCGATGGCAGGTGGAGTATTCCTCCGTGCCCGGTTTTGCGCCCCAACGTATTTCCGCGCAATCGTTAGGATTGTAAGCTATCTCGAAGGCATGTTTCCTACCCAGCACATCCGCCAGGGAAAGCTCCCAGGGACTGCCGTCGCTGCGGGTATAACGGATTTTCCGCTCCTCTATGCGGCGGGCATGGTACTGTTCGATCCCGGCTTTCATCGCTTGCGGCGATGCCCCGTTCATCACAAATAATTCAGGATGCCGGACGAGCTTGCCGGGCAGGCCATTCAATACGTTGATGGCGATAATCAGGCGCATGTCACGCGATGGCGTGGAGTAATCCTCCCATGGGCCTATGGCTTCAAAGATTCCGGCAGCGCTGGGCATGGGAATGACGCCGCCGGGGTTCTTGCGGAAATAAGCTTCTCCATTTTCCACCGAGGTCACCCGGGTTTGCACTTGCTCCTCCAAAGCGTCCAAGGTGGTATCATAAGCCTGTCTGGGCGCCAGCCCTTTGGGGTTGATTAGCTTGTCCATGCTGGCATAGAAATCGTCCGGCGACATTTGTTCCTGATCCAACGAAAAAGGGGCATAGCCGGGGTTGTCGACTAGCTCACCGTTGGAAAAGGTGCGTAGCCCGCCCGAGGCGGAGCGCACCAGCGGGCGGAAAGCCTTGAAGCCAGGGCCGGCGCTTGCCACGTCGGCAAAGAGAAAAGTACCTTCCCAAAACCGTTTGCGGGTCACTGAATTGTCCGGCTGCGCATCGACGGCCAGCAACATTCCCGGTCGGCTGGAGGTTTGCGGGACCCATTGTGCCAGCACCAGCACATGGCCGTAAGGGTCGGCATAGACAGTCCCCGGCCACAGCGTTTCGCGGCTTAAGGGGACGGGGTACAAATCCGTGGCATCGTCATCCAGCCCGGTGCGGGCGGAACCGGAGTGGACTGCGTTGGTCAATTGCCCGTAGACGTTTCTGAAACTGGCTTGGGATTGGTTTCCATTGGAGAATTCCGTCTTTACGCTGGCGGGGCCGCAACGCGGGGGCGAGTTGGCCGAGCCTCTGCCACAGGTTCTAAAGCCAACAGGCAACCCGATCTTCCAGGCAAAATAAGCGCGCAAGGTATAGGGGAGGTCGGCGCAATCTGGCGTGGAAGGCAGGTTCCTGTCTTCGTTCAGGCCGAGGTGGTTGTAGAGGAAGTTCCGTTCGGGGTCGCGCAACACGGGTTCTAAAGAGGGGAAACTCAGATTTTCCTCGACGGGCGCACCGAACAATTCTTCTATCCAAGCCGCATAAAAAGCCTCCGTGGCAAGGTTCCAGCCCTTGGCCGGCCTTTCCTGCCCGTTGCGACTGCCCACATTGACCCAATGACAGGCAAGGAGGTTGCCCCCGCGCCGGGCCTCGACCCTATACTCGCCCTCGGCCAGGCCGTCTAGCCCTGCGGACAGGCTCCAAGGCGGGCCGCCCCGGGGGTTGGATTGGAGCGGAGTCCGCCGTCCTTGGCTGTCAACCACCGCCATGTCCGAAATTGCCCCGTCCGTGGCCACGGCCATGATTTTCATAGCGGCATAGGCTTTTGGGTTTAGCGGGGAAATCCAGATATGTGTCTCGCCAGTGTCTTCGCAGGCATCAGTTTCGGCGATTGCGGCGGATGCCGCCGACAGGGCCAGCAGGCCGGACAAGAGTGAGCACCGCATAAGAAGCTTGAGTTTTTTCATAGACTAACTTGGATTTTGAGCGGACTGAATTTATAAGTGCATCTTACCAGCAATTGCATGTTTCCATTAGTTGACGCCGAGTCGATATACTCTTTATGAAAATTAACCAGCCATTGGCCAACTTATGCCGAACCCACCTCCCGTAGTGCTTTGTTTTTCCGGCCACGACCCCACTGGTGGGGCGGGGTTGCAGGCCGACATCGAAACCCTGTCCCTTCTGGGTTGCCGCCCATGCACGGTGGTGACGGCGTTGACGGCCCAGGATACCACCAATGTGTCGGCGATCTTGCCACAGGATAAAGCCGATTTTCTACAACAGGCCCGCTTGGTCATTGCCGACTTGCCGGTCAGCGCCGTCAAGATCGGTTTGCTGGGTTCTTCCGCCATTGCCCTGGCGATTGCCGGGCTATTGACGGGGGAATTGGCTGGTGTCCCTGTGGTGCTCGATCCCGTCTTGGCCGCCGGTGGGGGCAAGGCGCTGGCCCGCGAAGATTTGATTTCGATCATCCAAAACCAATTATTGCCTTTGACTTTCGTAGCGACACCCAACATCCCCGAGGCACGGCAATTGGCCGGCGGGAGGGTGTCCCCCGCCGACTGTGCGGCGGCATTGCTGCGGCTGGGTTGCCAACAGGTGTTGATCACGGGAACCCACGACACTGGCGGGGCAGTGGTCAACCGGCTGTATGGCCCACAAGGGATGCGGTCGTGGGAGTGGCCTCGGCTGCCCCACGAGTATCATGGCTCCGGCTGCACCCTAGCCTCCGCATTGGCGGCAGGTTTGGCCAAGGGGCTGACAATTGAGGAGGCATGTTTTCAGGCCCAGCAATTCACTTGGAAGGCATTGCAGACGGGTTTCCGCTTGGGTAAGGGTCAATGGCTGCCGAATCGAACCACATTGTGATTGGCATGACTGAAGAGACTTATGAAATGATGTTACGCATTAGCACCTGTAGGGCGGCCTTCAGGCCGCTTCGGTGGGTACATTGGGGCTTGTTTGGCGGCCTGAAGGCCGCCCTACAACAACCCATAACCGTTGCTGCGTAACATCAGTTATGAATCAAAAAAGGGTGGCAGAAACCGTGTTTCTGCGAGATGAAGACCAACGATTGAGGGTCAATTGTGCGTATATTGCTGGCTGAAGACGATACGATGATCGGCAAGAGTGTCCAGATCGGCCTCAAGCGGGAGGGCTATGCCGTGGATTGGGTGCGCGACGGGGTGGCGGCGGAGCTTTCGCTTGCCAATGGCACCTATGAACTGCTCCTGCTGGATTTGGGGCTGCCACGCAAATCGGGGCTTGAAATTTTGGCGAGCCTGCGGGCTAAGAAAAACCCCATCCCGGTGTTGATCCTGACCGCGCGGGATGCCGTTTCCGACCGCGTCAAAGGCTTGGATGGCGGGGCGGACGACTACCTGGTCAAACCCTTTGACTTGGACGAGTTGAGCGCCCGTATCCGGGCATTAATCCGTCGCCAGGTCGGCAGGTCCGCGCCGTTGATCGAGCATGGGGAACTGACAGTCAATCCCGTCTCGCATGAAGTGAACTTGAGCGGGACACAGGTCACCCTGTCTGCGCGCGAATATGCCTTGCTGGCCGCGTTGTTGGAGCGGCCAGGAATTCCGCTGTCGCGTAGCCAGTTGGAGGAGAGCATCTATGGCTGGGGCGAAGAAGTGGAAAGCAACACAGTGGAGGTTTATATCCATTCCCTGCGCCGCAAACTCGGCCAAGGGTGGATCGTCAACGTGCGTGGCGTGGGCTACCTCATCCCTAAACTCAAGTGAAATCCATCCGTCGCCAATTGCTCGCCGCGCTGCTGGGGACCATTTCACTGGCATTGCTGGCGGGCGCGTTTGCCATATACCGGTCCACCTTGGCGGAAGTCGATGACCTGTTCGATTACCAGCTGCGCCAACTGGCCCTTTCCCTGCGCGACCAGGCTTACCACAACGCCTTCGCGCAGGCGACGGAAGACGTGGCTGAGGATTTCGATTTTGTGATTCAAGTATGGAGTCCCGAAGGGGTGCGCGTGTATTACTCCCACCCGCACAAGACCCTGCCCGGCCTAGTGCAAATGGGTTATAACACCATCACCACCCCGGAAGGCAACTGGCGGGTGTTTGCCGCTCAATTAAATTCGCTGGTGATCCAAGTTGCCCAGCCGTTGAAGGTGCGCAACCAAATGGCGATCAAAACCGCGTTGCATCTGCTGATACCGCTCAGTGCGCTATTGCCGGTGTTGTCCTTGTTGATCTGGATTCTGGTCAGCCGCGGGCTTGCCCCGTTGGATCGACTGGCCAAGGCCGTCGCCACCCGCAGCCCCAAGGCATTGGAGCCATTGCCGGAACAAAAAGCACCGGAGGAAGTGTTGCCCTTGGTGCGTTCCCTCAACGATTTGCTGGCAAGGCTGGGGGACGCGCTGGCCGCGCAAAGGGCCTTCATCGCCGATGCCGCCCACGAATTGCGCACCCCCATCGCGGCGATGCAACTGCAAGCGCAACTGGTGGAGCGGGCAGAATCGGAGGAGGAAGCCCACGCGGCGATTGCCGACCTCAAGGCCGGCATCCAACGCGCCGGCCATGCCGTCAGGCAACTGCTGACCTTGGCACGGCAAGACCCGGACATGGCCGCCAAACCTTTTGTTTCGGTTTCTCTAGCCGAATTGGCTAGAAGCGTGATTGGCGACCAAATCGCCTTGGCTGGGGCCAAAGACATTGACCTAGGCATTGAAGCGGTTGACGAAAGTGCGCTGGTGTTGGGCGACACCGAGGGCTTGCGGATTCTCCTCACCAATTTGATTGAAAATGCGATCCGCTACACGCCCAAGGGAGGGCAGGTGGATATCTTCATACGCCGAATGGAAGACGGCAGGGCTTCCGTTGAAGTGGCCGACACCGGGCCTGGCATTGCCGTCAAGGATCAGGCCCGGGTGTTTGACAGGTTTTACCGTGCGGAAGGGACGGCCGAGCCTGGGACCGGTTTGGGCTTGGCAATCGTTAAAACCGTGGCCGACCGGCATGGGGCCAGTATTGAATTGAATAATGCCGAGCCGCATGGGTTGAGGGTTAAGGTCGTGTTTCATGGGTTTGGGAGTTAATAACGGATGTTACGCATGGAGCGTCAAAGCTTGCTTTGACCGCCTGTCGCAGACAGGCAGGGGTAGTCTTTTGGAGCGTCAAGGCAAAGTATCCGTCAAGGCTTCGCCTTGATGTCAAAGCAAGCTTTGACGCTCCATCGTTATC
>CAIODU010000170.1 GCA_903857165.1 uncultured Methylococcaceae bacterium
CGTGTGCGAGTTGGTGGATTTTCTGGCGCAGGGTGCGCACCTCCGGGGCCCGGTCCAACCCGGGCAGCTTGCCCCACTCGCCGGGGGCGCAATGGCGCAGGGACTCAAGGGTGTTCAGCCGCGCCAGCGCCATGAACGCCAGCAGCAGGAACAGGGTGTCCAGCCCGTAGTACCCCTTGGGCAGCGTGAAAAAGCGTTTCGCCGAATCCAACAGGCCGACCGCCAGCAAGGCGGGCAACGCGCACAGCACGCCGCCGTTGGGCACGTCCAGCGCAGGCTGGAAGTCCGGCGCGACGGCGGAAAGCACTCCCAGTCTGGCCGCCGTCCGTGCCTCGACCGCGCACGCCCCCATCCCCATCGCCGCCGCGCTGTCTTCGGCGCTGCGCGAACTCTTGGTGCTCCCGTCCGGGGTCAGGTCTTTTTTTTTGACGGCTTGTGCAACCGCCCCGCGCGCACCGCCTTAGGACAGTGTCGGGCTTCAGTCCCATCTGCCGCGCCACGTCCGCCGCCTCCAGCCCCTCGTCCAGCAGCGCCTGCGCCTTGGCCATCACCTCCGGGGTCAGCACCGCCGCACTGCTTGACGGTGACCGTGGGAATGCCAAACACTGCCGAAATCTCAGCCTGCTTGGCGTTGCCGTTCACGCAGAACTGCGCCGTGATCATCCTGAAGGTGGCGATGTCACCCCGGTCGTGGACGGACACCGGCATGTTGCCGTTGAAGTAGGTGACGCGGCCGTCCTCCACGCGAAACGCCAGCAAGTCGCTGATCTGGGTGACGCCTTCGGGGAAAAAGGGAAGTTGGATTTGGGGCATGGAAGCAAACCAATGGGTAGGGCAGGTAAGGGTGGCAAGGTCGGGCTGACGAAAAAAGGTATAATCTCAGAATCCAGCCGCCACACCAAGCCATCAGCCGTTTTTCATCGTCATATGGCCTACATATCTTTGATTTATAAGCTGTTCACCCTTAACATCCACCGCTTGGGTTAGACCAAGGGGACAGGTGTTCTGAAGGTATTCGCTTTGCGCTGCCAACGCTTCCAATGCGTCGGTCACGGTTTCCAGCTTCGCAGAGCCGCCATGGGTTTGCTCGGACTCTTGCAACAGCCCCAGCGCAGCCCTTGCCGCCGCGACGCGCAAGCCCTTGACCCCGTATTTATTGGCTTGTTGGCGGCAGTAGCGAACCATCGCCGTCGTGCCTTTGGTCATCAGGCGGGGGGCCAGTGTTTTGATGTCATGCCATAGCGCATGGGGCGGTTCAAGCATGGCCCAATCCGGCGCAAACAGCATGTCGAGTGCCACGGTTTGCCCCTCGGCCAGCAGGTCCAAGTAGCGTTGCAGGCTGAAAGCCTCGCAGTCCGTGTCGGCGGAGGTGTTTTTCTCGCCGCGACGTTTGGGACGGCTTTCGGACATGGCTGGGCTTACCTGTTGCAACAGGATGTCGCGGGCGGACGGAATGTACACCGCCTTGATGTCAAGGTCGGACTCAGGCGTTGCCGTCCCGTACAGATGGGAGCCTATCTTCATCTGGACAATCTTGAACCCGGTGATACTTTTTTGCAAGCTGGTGGGGGTTGCGCTTGAATTCAGGTGTGTACCGAACTCACGCGGTCTGGGAATTTCGGGTTCATTCGGCATCCACCGTCCCAAAGCCCACCCACCGGGTAAGTCACGCCCTGCCGCACTTCGGGCCCAGCCTTGGCGCAAACTTGCAGCCGCCGGTTTGAGCGCGATGCTCTCACGCAGCGTATGCACCACGCAGCACGAACGGTAAATACTCGTCGGGCAGGGTGTCGATTTCGGTGATGACACGTTCGCGGTATAGGGTTGTTTCAGTCATTGCGTGGCTCTTTTTGTTTCATGGCGGGGTTCGCGGCATCAAACCGCTGGTTGGTATTTCATCAAAAAATATTTCGCATTTTTCCGCTTTGTTGATAGAAAATACTCATCAAGGGATGGCTATTGCGTGAGTGTTCGGAATATCGCTTGAGGGAGCGTTATCACCGAGCAGCTAACCAAATCAACACCATCTGGGCAGGATGTTGAGCTATCTCGAACTATCTTGTCAAACTGCGCAACTAAATTCTTGCGGTCGTCGGAATTCAATTTTCCTGCAATGCCAAGAAGCCTCATAGCTGTTGGGCTTGAGTTGTCTAGTAAACGACGAAGCAAGGCTTCTACATGAGATTTTAACCCCCAATTACGCAAGCTCCAAGAAAGTATATTATGCAAACCGCCTTGTTCGAGTGTAATTTCAGCTAACCTATCTAAGCAGGCCATGGCGTGTTCTTCATTGCCATTGATGCCGCATATGGCAAATACAAAAATTAGAGGCCATCCTTTTATGTCAGATTGTCCCAAATAACGTTGCAATAACGGACTATCTGGCCAGCCAAGTGCTAATGCGTATAGTAGTGGATAATGTATTTGTGTAGGTTCTGGTTGCTCAAGTAATATTTTTTCTAATTCAATCCTTACTTGCTCGTTATCAGAAAAATGCTCTGCCAATATTTTTGATATTTCGTAAACACTTTCCCAAAGATTATTGTCAGGGTCTTGCCTATTCAGCCTTGTTATAAGATGAGTATACAATTCCACTGAATTCGGCATCAACTCTGCCATTAAATTGAGTTTTCTCATGTCCATTTTATCAATCTCTGTCGATTCCAAATGATCAATCAATTGAGTTCGGGAGTAGCTATTAGAAAAGGCTTCTCGTACCTCTCCATTGAATATTAGAATATCCCATGGGAATTCAAATGATTGTTGCAATGATTTTGCTGCCTTTTGAAGATCATTCAAATGGTTAAACAGCAAGCTAGCCATTATGTTGTTGGGATTATGATGGCTCACTAGCCGATTCATCATTTGATTTTGGTTCTCTGGGAATTCGCATGGTGACCAGCGACGGGCTACATAAATGCCATTGTTTTTACAGTGTACCGCAACCTGCCTAAAGCCGTTTACCATGCGAATTCCCAAAGAACCTTGATTTTCTGGCTTTGCTAATAAATCAATACACACAGTAAATTGACCAAGTTGGATCAAACCTGCAAAGGCGGCGCACCTTCGCGCTTCCAAGTGATGCCCAACGGCCTTTACTTCCTCCTTTAGTATTGCTATCAAAAATTCATTAATATCCGAACACGGTGATGAATAAATGCAGCGAGCAACAACCCCAGCGGTGCGTATTTCCTCATTGTTTTCACCCCATATATGTTCAGTCAACCGCAAACCAACATCCTTTGGGATCGCATATTCATGCAAGACTCGGAAAATTTCCAATCTGATATTTGCTTTAGCCGGTGATGCCAGTTTTAACAGACGATCCCGGATACTGGCATCGTATTGATAGCCGATAGCAACCGTGCTTAGAGGAATACCTTCCAACTCATTTATAGCCTTCTCCGCAAAGCACCTGAACTCTGGAGCATGAGAAAAATTAATGATCAAATGACTTTGAATATCAATTTTATGGTAAAACCATATATCTTTCTCTAAAGCGGCTTTCGCTGTCACAAGGCATTGTTCATCTTTGAACTCTTTGAGAAGACGGCGCACTGGTATAACAAGATTGCGTGTATCAGATGTATCGACTGCTTCAAGTAACCATTGTCGGCGTTTCGATGGTTCCGTAATAAAAGAGTCAATCCAAGAGGCGATATAGGCCACTTCTCTTGGTGGACGCTCAAATTCCTTAGCTATGGTTTCTCTAACTACTTTGTCATTAGACCATGCTTCCATGAGCGTTGATATGATCCAGGACTTATCATGACTATTGCTTTCAGCATAATATGCGCTTATGAGTTCCGCTTTGGCAGAATCATCATTTATAATGCAATAGGCCCATTTCGTATCCGGTCTCCAATAGATTGCCTCATGTTTTGATTTATATTCTGACAAAAAACTCCGCAAGGCATCCGAAAGTATTATGTTTCCTCTAAATGCATTAAACAAAATTTTCCAATTTTCATGATGGTGTATTAGAAAGGAAGGCGAAGTATCAGTAAACAAACTGGCAATTACTTCTGCAACTTCTTCATCTCTAGGCCAAGACTCCGCCAAAAAACAGATGGTTTGTTCTTCATCAATTCGTCTTTCAACATACAAGCGGTTGCGAAGACTATCCATCGCAAGAGCCTTGAATTCTTCATCTTTACTCCATCCTTGTACTAAGACTTTCCGGCAAGTATCACGCAATTCGTAGTCCACTCTATTCCCGGCAAACATAATCCAAATCCGTTCACGATCCTTTTCATCGTGTAGTTGGTTGTTAACCCGAATCGCAATGCCTGTCAATGCTAGGTTCATGTCGGTGGATTTGCGAGCAGTTTCGGCCAAACCAAGCAAAGCTTCATGATGGGGCCAACCTTTACCTAATCCATGTAGAGCCGCGGCACGGACTCCCGTATCCGGCCAATTAACGGCCTTACTCGCCAAGTATTCCCCTACTTCATGGTCTGATGCATACACCTTTACCAACGTCTCAGCCGCAGCCCAACGGCAACGTATGCTTTCATCATGCAAGGCCAGTTTAAGCGTGTTCAATAAGTCAACAGCGATTGACCAATTGCCGAAGGCTTGCAAAAGTCCAGCCCTATCCCAATCCGACCGGGCTGGCAACCATTTCGCAAGGCGCGATTCGCACTGAATTGCCACTGAAGGTGAGCGGAGCCCAATCGTGATATGCCTTGTCAATTCTTGTCCCAGTTCAGGAAACGGCGTAGTTTCGACTTCGTCTGCTGCTTCCTCAATAGTGGCTCGCGCTTCTCGCGGAGACAAACCGAGTTCGCCCGAGACCAGTTCAGTGCGCAGTCGCAAGAGTTGCAGCCGCGCCCATTCACCCTTTGCATATTGCTTGAGGTGGTCGATAGCGCGTTGACCCGTGGATTTACCTTGTTCGGCACCCCTGATACTGAACCACGCGATGACTACTTCATGCCATCGGGGTTGTTCCCATACTTGACCTAGCCAGTCCAATTGATCATCTTCGTTATTACGCAACATGGCTTGAGCGGCCAAATATTCCTGTACCGTCAGATGAAAAAAACCTAACTCGTTTTGCGCTCGCTCCACCAGCAGACCTAAGCCTACTTGCGCATAGTCAATTACGGCTTTGGCTTTATCTTTGGCTTCATAATTGGAAAGTCCAGGGCCATCGATATCATTGGTGAGAAACCCACAAAAGACTGCTTGGCATTCTACTGCTGTGATAACACCCGAACCGCCTTTTTTTTGAATATGTAGAGCCAGCCTCATCAACATTTCGCGCATATCATCAGAACGGGGAATATTGGTGGGTGTGGCTAATCCAGCCGCCTGACCACGCGCTGCTGGATGATCCGATAACAAAAGCTCGACAATTTTCTCGTAAACTTTAATTCTCTGCTCAGGTAGATGATGGGAAAAACGGAATATATCTATTAGCAACTGGCAAAAAAGTGGGGTTCGCGCCAATTCCAACACCCGCGGATTAGCGCGTATGGCTTTCATAAAATCACTGGTTCTTTGGTCGGCACTCGACTCTGCCCAATGAATCTGTTTGTTGGCGGCACTTTCAGGGCTTTCAAAATGAATAAACCAAGTATTGGCGAAGCGCTCAACCTGTGATTCATCAAAAGCTGCCAGTCGGGCTACCGGCCAAGAACCGTCAGGGCGAACTTGTTCATATCCCCTAGGTCGGCTAGTGAAAACTACCGGGATTGGGCGAAGAGCTAAAAAGGCACTCAACCTATCCAGCGCTTGTTTGGCTGCTTCAATACCTTGACCCTCATCCAAGCCATCGACGAGCAACACTATCTTCCCATGCCTTAATGAACGTTTGAATAATGTACGAATGCTGTCGGCACTATTTTGATGCAGCCATTGATCAAAGTAATCTTCAAAGCTAATGCTTGATTGACGCTGTATGGCCGCACTGAACCCACCAAAGGAAACCCATACCGGCAAAAAACCGCGCCAAGGCAGATAAAATGGACTATCTGAATCGGATAATAATTGCATTGCGGCAACATGCAATAAGGCACTTTTGCCATATCCTGGCTCCCCAAGAATCACAGACCGGCTATGGAGAGTAAACCAATCGTCTGCTGGAATTTGAATCTCTTGGGTTGTGCTTATCCGAGTTGGTCGGCTTTGGTGAGGTTGTTGTCTATCATCGGGATCTGAGGTCTCCCCTTGCTTTGGCGAAATCTGTTCTGGTGTATTTTCAATTCTTAGGGTTTCTCTTGTTTCCACAACCGCAGGGGAGATATACCTATCCAATAATGGAACCGCATGCTGATTCCTTATACGAATTCCTAGGTCAAAGCTATGAAATAATGTGGCATAAACGGTGTTCAGTTGTGTGCGGAGTTCTGAAAATTGCACACCATCCAGCCTTTCCCCAAGAGATTCCGCAGCGTCCTCTCCATTAAATCGGCGAACCCATTCTCTCAAAAAAAAGTCATCCACCAAATCAGGATAGTGTTTAAGCCGTTCGGACATAAGCCCAGACATCGAACCATCCCAAGTTTCAAATTCTATTCCCATAGCTTTTAGAACTTTCCGTTGCTCGGTAATGGCATCCACTTGTTGAGTGTCTTGTAGCTCCAACGTTGTGCATAAAATAAATTTTTCTGTCTTATTAGCCCATTTACCTTGCAGAAATGTAGATACTGCTTTTTTGATATCGTTCGCGGAGAACTTTTTAACTCGCTTGCATTGGTAACAGGCAAATTTATCGCTATGGAGTTCTGCAAGAATGTCCAAACCATATTGATTTTGACCACGTTCACCATATAACCGACAATCACTTACCTTCGGTTCTCTGCGCACAAGTTGAAGAATCAATCGCTCAAAGTTTTCCCAGGAAAGCTCATGATACGGCAAGGTTTGAGCGCGAGGATTGATTGGAGGCGATGGGAATTTCCCATTCGGTGGTGAATCTAGCCAAGCTGGATTGTATGCTATTCAACGCACCGGAAAAAACAGTTTCAAAGGCTCATCCGCAAAAGCTTCAAAACCAAAATGGGCATAAAACCGGGCAGCATTTTCGTCGAGGGCATCCACAAACAACCCGATTACCCCAGCATGTTCTTGAATAAGTTGGACACGCCGCACGGCATCCATCAACAACAACTCTCCAAGCCGTTTACCTTGGTAGCGAATATCAACGGCCAACCTGCCTAGCCGAACGCCGGGTATCAATCGCGGCAGATTCTTTCGGCATCCTTCTGGCAAAACGCTTGTATCAACCTCGGTGAGCGTGAGTGCATAGAATCCGCAAATCTGCTTCGGCTGGTCGTCTAATGTGGCAACAAAGGTTTTCGACAAGCCTTTCGCTTGGTGTTGACGTGCGATTTTCCTCAGCCAGTCATTCAGTTCCTTCCGTCCGCAATCGAAGCCTTCTCTATCATGGTCGCCAGTCAAAGCTAGAATTTGCATCGCTGATCTTGGTTTGCTCGTAATAGTTCATGGCCGCTTCGAAACGGGCATTGGGCTTGGGAGGGTTTTCGAGTAGGTCTAAGAGCCGCTCGCAATCGCGGCGGGACAAGCGGATGGTTTGTTCGCGTTCGATCACTGACTGGGCTTCTTTGATCGCCGATTGAACTAAAAATTGATTGATCGTCGCTCCGGTGAGGTCGGCTGCATGACAAAGCTTTTCGTAAACCTCGTGCGGAACGCGGGCGCTGATGCGGTCTTGCTTAGAGAGTGTGTGTTCCATGAATGCCCTCGATTTGCTCTAAAAACATGAGTATAACACTGACACCAAAATGGCTCCATTAAATGGTCTACCGCTTCGCCAAATCATTGGCGTACACCGTTAAAAAGGCTAGGAGCCTGTCCGACTTAGAGTTGTACGACAGTTTCCCTTCCTCAAAAAGGCTGAAAAACGATTGCCACGCCTTAATTCGCCCCTGTATAGGGCGTTTTTCGACATTAATGCGGCTTTTCCTTCCCTTTGGGCAAAG